>JAYUFP010000030.1:0-2735 GCA_043738665.1 Isosphaeraceae bacterium | reverse complement strand
GCGCCGATCTCGATGGCCTTTCGCGCGTCTTCCGCGGAGTGAATGCTCTCGTCGAGGCACACCGGGGTGTTCATCGAACGCTGAAGGGTCGCGTGATCGATGATATCGTCGTGGGCCAGGGGCTGTTCGATCAAGAGGAGTCCGAACTCGTCGAGTCGTTTCAGGGTCGGGATGTCGTCGAGCGTGTAGGCCGAGTTGGCGTCGACCTGAAGCGGCAAGTCGGGGTATCTCTCGCGGACCGCCTTGACGATTTTCACGTCCCGCCCCGGCATGATCTTGAGCTTGACGCGTCGGTATCCTTCCGAAACGAAGCGATCGATCTGCTCGAAGAGGACCGCGGTGTCGGTTTCGATCCCGAGGCTCACGCCGGAGAGGATCTCCGTCCGCGTCCCCCCCAGCATCGCGGCCAGGGGGACCTGTCTCGTCCGGGCGAGCAAATCCCAACACGCCATCTCAAGCCCGGCCTTCGCGAAGTTGTTGCCTTTCACGAGCCGATAGCATTCCACAAGCTCGCCCGGTCCCGACCAGTCTCGGCCCAGAACGGCGGGGCCGAGGAAGTCCTTGAGAAGGTGCCAGCAGGTTGTGGTCGTTTCGGGACAATAGTACGGGTCCGAGGGGCTCGCGCACTCGCCCCACCCGGAGATCCCCCGGGCGGTCACTCGCACGAGGATGTGGTCGAGGTGATCCTTCACGCTCGAACTCGTCCGGAACGGTCTGAGGAGAGGCAGCCGGACGAGCCAAAGCTCGATTCGTTCGATTCTCAACACGGTCTTCCTCGAAATGCGGCGAGTCGCGGGCGCGAAGATTTGTGGGGTGATCTTGCCGTAAACTCCGTATGATTCAAGTCATCGGTCGAAGACACCCGGGGGAGCGGACGCGGATTTGCGCGAAATCCGTTCGTCCCGGGAGTCTTCGGTGACTATCCTTATAAAAGAGTGGATGCTGTGATCCTGGACTCTCGCGTCCGGCCTTACCTCTCGCGTCCGGAGTTGTCGGCATGAAACGTCGTTCGGCCTATTCCGCGGTGGTGTCCTTTTCCGTCCTGGCGGCGCTCGCGTTTTGGTTTCCGGGCATTCTGAAAGCCACGCAAGGTCAAGACGGTACGCACAAGGGCGGGTCCGAAACAACCGGCGGGCGAAAGGTCGTCAAGACCGATGCGCAGTGGAGGAAGCTCCTCCGACGCGACGTCTACGAGGTCACCCGGCAGAAAGCCACGGAACCTCCCTTCTCGGGAAAATTCGCGACCAGCCACGCGTCCGGAATCTTCACCTGTGCGTGCTGTAACGCCGAGTTGTTCAGCTCGAAGACCAAGTTCGACTCCGGGACCGGCTGGCCCAGCTTCTGGCGGCCGATCGACCCCAAGAGCGTCGAAACGGCAGCGGATTATCACATGGCCGAGCCTCGCATCGAGGTTCTGTGCCGGGATTGCGGGGCGCACCTCGGGCATGTCTTTGACGACGGACCCGCGCCGACCGGCCTCCGTTACTGTCTCAATTCTCTCTCGCTGAAGCTCGTGCCGCCCAAAGCGGAAGACACCGACAAAGCGAAGGCGTCGGCGAAGGCGAATGGGAAGTCCAAGACGGGCAAAACCGGCGAGGACGAGCCCGAATCGGAATCAACGACGCCCTCGAGCGACGCGCCAAAGGGGAAATCGGAAACCCCGCCTCGCGCTCCCGACGAGGTTCGATGATTAGCCCGGCTCCGGTCAATTACCCGATTATCGCGATCACCGACGTTCACGGCCAGAGCAAGGCGTTGAGGCGACTGTTGGATCGGCTGTCACTCCTCTCGGTGTGGAGTGAGAGCGCGATCGTTTTCGTCGGCGACTACGTCGACCGAGGCCCCGACGTTCGCGGCACGCTCGACCTGATTCTCGACCTCCGGGAAACTCACCCCGGCGGCGTCTCGGCCGTGATGGGCAACCACGACCTCGCCTTGGTTCGCGCCGCCAGGCTCGACGAGGGCGAGTTTTCACCCTACTGGTTCAAGCGCTATTGCGAGAACTACGACCACGAGCGGACGTTCCGGTCCTACCTGGGTCGTTACCCCAAGAACTCAATCTGGGAAGACGAGATCGAGGCGCTTCGAAGCGCCATGCCGCACGCTCACAAAGCGTTTCTCGGCTCGCTTTCCTGGGTCGCGGAGTCTTCAGGACACCTGTTCCTGCACGGCGGCCTTTCCCCGGAGCTTGAACAAACGGCCGAAGAGCAGATTCTCGCGCTTCGGGAACGGCGCTGGGATGCTTCCCTGACGCCAAAGCCGGGCACGCGAACCGCGGAACTCTGGCGGTTCGAATACCCGGTGTGGCTCGGAGCCGACAAGCGCCTCTCCGATAATCCCTTGCCCGCGCCCGGGCTCGTCCAGGTGACCGGTCACAAGCCGGTCGTTCACGCCGAAGTCAACTCTGTCCGGATTCGGCTCGACACGAGCGGGGGACACGGAGATCCTTTGACCGCTTGCCTGTTGCCGACCGCGGACGCCCCTCCTGTGTTTATCCGAAGCGGTGAGCGGGAGAAGATCAAGGAGTCTTGATGAGGTCTCGCACTCCGAATCGGGCGTTCAAAACGGGAAGGCGAGCCCGGGCTGTTGAAAAGTTGAGGTTGCCCGGGCTTTCTGTTCATCCCGAATGCGTTGCGTCCTTTTTTCCCCCTGGCGAAACCTTGGGATCGCCCCAACCGAAGCGGATATCGACTCGGGATCAGTTGAGCCGTGGCGAAACCGTCAGACGATCGCCC
>JAYUFP010000029.1:0-2738 GCA_043738665.1 Isosphaeraceae bacterium | reverse complement strand
ACGCCAGCGCCGCGGCCGGTTGACCGCCGATGGTGGCGAGGTTGTACGCGCGGAGACGGCTCTGGGATTCGAACGCGGAGGGGAGCAAGCCCCCTTTGACCTGGCTATCGCCCAGGAACAAAACGTCGGCCGAAACCGCGTCGTGACGGGCGGCTCGTGAAGCCTCGACCCAGCTCGCCGGGATGAACGCGGCAAGGTCGTTCCGGGGTCGAAACGCGCAAACTTCCAACCCGGCGACGAGCGTCAGGGCGGCGAGCATTCCTGCCGGAATCGGCGACCGGCGAGTGGGAGTGACCGTCATCGGGCTCGCCCTCCTTGGACTCAAGCCCGCCCTTTTCGTTCTCGCGACCCGCGAGCCGCATCCTCTCGGATGGATGATAACGGGGTGCCCCGATTTGAGAAGGGGAGTTTCCGGGATGGGGAATGACGGATGTCGGAGGACGGTCCGCCATCCGCCATCCGCCATCCGCCATTCCCGGCCTAAACCTCACCTTACTTGACGTCACCGAAACGGTGTCGTACCTTGACACGATCATGTCAAACCCTCGCAAGGAGCTCGAAAGCCTGGTTCGCGACGAGCGTCTTCGGCGCGGCTGGTCGCAGGAAGAGCTTTCGCGCCGTTCGGGCTTGTCGAGGACCGGCGTCAGCGCGATCGAGACCGAGCGGCTTGTCCCTTCCACGGCGGCGGCCCTTGCTCTGGCGTCGGCGTTCGGTTGCCGGGTCGAAAATCTTTTCCGGCTCCCTCGGCCGGCTCCCGGTGAGATCGGGTGGGCCTGGCGACCTCGGGGGACGAATTCGCGGTTCTGGCAGGCGGAAGTCTCGGACAGGATCCGGCTTTATCCCGTGGAATCGACTCCGCTGGGGGTCGTCCCCCACGACGGGATGGCCGTGGCGGCTCCCGCCGACCCGAACGCTTACGAGTTGAATTTCGACCCGTCAAGCGTCGACCCCAAAAACACGCTGGTGATGGCGTGTTGCGACCCCGCCGTGGGTTTGCTCGCGAGCGCCCTGGCGCGCGAGGCCTCGATCCGCTTGATCGCGCTGCCCAGATCCAGTCGCGCCGCCCTGGAACTGCTCGGCCAGGGGTTAGTGCATGTCGCCGGGGTCCACCTCTCGCATTCGGGCGACTCGGGAGAGGGCAACGCGCTCGCCACGAAAGAGGCCCTCGGACCCGGCTACAGCTTGTTTCGCGCGGCGACCTGGCAGGAAGGCGTGGCATACGATTCCGGAAGGCAGATCCAGTCGGTCGACGAGGCCGTCCGTTCGACATTGCGCTGGGTCGGCCGAGAGCCGGGCTCAGGGGCGCGCCAGTGCCTCGATGAATTGCTGGGAGATCGTCCCCGGCCCAAACGACAGGCGCACGACCACCGCGGAGTCGCCGAGGCGATCCGCGCGGGATGGGCCGACGTGGGGGTCTGCATCCGACTCGCGGGGGAGGAAGCGGGGCTCGGATTCCTCAGCGTCCGCGAGGAAGCGTATGACCTTTGCGTCGCCGAGTCGGTCCGCGACGACCCGCGGGTTGTCGCGTTGCTCAACGTCCTCCGTTCAAACGCCTATCGAAGGTTGCTCGCGGGGCTCCCCGGGTACGATAGCAGCGAGACGGGGGAAGTCCGGCGGGTGGTCTGAGATGAAACGACCGAGCGCTTCCCGGCAATGGTCACCGTTGAGAGTGGACGTTCGCGCCGAAAAAAAGCTCGGCGCGGGGTTCGAATGCGTTACCACGTCCCAGTCCTGATTCCCCGTCGCCAGGACAAACGCCGGTGTGTTTATAAAAAATGGCGCTCGATCTTGCTGACTTGATCAGGGTCGAGTTTCTTCGTCACGTAGCCGTCGCCACGCTTGTTCGGTACGAACAAACGGAAGTGTTTCGCGGGAAGTCGGGCGGGTAGCAAGGGTGCGATTTGATCGCAGTACGAGAGGAAATGTTCATCCACCGCGGCAAATGGGAAATTGGCATGCACGCTTATGGAGGATCGGCGTGATAGAGAAATCATCGCTCTTGAGTCTGCCTGGGACTCGTGGGAATAATAGATCGGATTCTGGTAGGGAAGGAGTCGCTTTGATCGCGGTTCAACCCAGTGAAAATCGAAAAAGACCGTTAGCTCTGCCGGGCCGATCCAATGCTTTGCGAGAGGCTCGGATTGGGAGAGGAACTGGACAAATAAACTGATTTGATTGATGTTTACCTCCCAGTCCCAGCAAAACTCTCCCTTCGTCCCCTCTTCCGTCGCCTCTTCTTCGTGAGGACCGAACAACCATTGCCGCCTCGAACCGGGGCCGAAACGATTCTCGGCGGCGTGAAGCAAATCCGTTGACGAGTATGAAGAATGAAAGTCTGTTAATAACGCGGAAGAATGATGCGGCTGGTTTTCGAAAATCGTGAACGACGCCGAGGTGGGTGACGACGTGTCCGTACAGCCCTCCGGGAATCGCCGTACGCCATCCCAGGCGGCGGTCACGCCGCGTGCTTTGATGGCGGGAAAGTCCCGATCCTTTGGGGTCGTGAAGATCAATTGGGAGCGCAGCATGACCCCTCAAGATGTGGGCGTCGAGAGCCTTCGAGGATTTTTGTGATCGTACCGGAAGGCGCAACGGGCGGCAATGTTCGCCGCCGCGCGACCCAGTGAGGATTGCAAAGTCGAGAAGGCCCCGAAACATCGCACGCAACCTGATTAACCGCAGAGATCGCAGAGACAAGACGAGAAAAGAACCGGAACCAGAGCGGGATCACTAACTTT
>JAYUFP010000028.1:0-8406 GCA_043738665.1 Isosphaeraceae bacterium | reverse complement strand
GAACCGAAATCGGCAAGCGGTTTTGATACGACTTAGCAATCCTCCTGGCGATCACGAACTCCATGTGGCGTCCCCCGGCACTCGTCACGCATAATGCTCACTTCGTGATTTCAACGACCCCGGCGAGGCGTCCTCGATGACCGGTCTGAACCTGGAAAGCTTTCTGCACCTGCTTCGGGCCGACCTCGGCGCCTGGGCGACCCTCGGGTTGATCGGCGCGGTGCTCGCACTGATGGCGTGGACGAGTTGGGGGTCGCGACGGGCCTTGCGGAAGTGCCTCGTCCTGTCGATCGCCGCGCACTTCGGCCTGGCGCTTTACGGTGGATCGGTCCCCGTCGTCCTACTCGCTCTCCAGACCGACGCCGACAACTCTCGGGAGCCCGAGCGAATCCGACAGATCAAGGTCGCGCCTCAGGTCGACCCCGACATTGAAGGGACTCCCGAAGAAGGGACCACCCGGGGTTCCGGCAGCAAGGGGGGAGGCAAGCTCGCGGCGTTCGACCGCACCTTCAACGGTCTCGCCCTGGCCGATACCAAGCTCGACGCCGCGCGAACCGACCCGGCCAGAGCCGCGACCGCCGGCCCCGCCGACCGCGCGCCGATCGCCGCCGAATCCGCGACCATCGATGCCAAGCCCCCGGCCCCGCTCGACCCCGAACAACGCACCAAACCCGAACCCCCGGCCGAAGTCGTCGAAAAAGCTCCGCAGCCCGTCAAGTCCGGTGCCGAAGACGTCGCCGCGCCGATCGTCACCGCGATCCCGGCTCCGGAAACGGGAGCCAACGCCCCCAATAACCGCCTCCGCCCCGAACGGAATCCGCTGAACGTCCCCGTTCCGAACCGTCAGAGAGTCATCAAGCCGCTCGCCGATCCGCCCCAGGCGCAGTTGCGAACGCCCTCGGTGGCGAACGCCCCCGAACCGAAACCGAACGTCGCCGCGACCCCCGTCGCCAACGAGCCCGCGCCGGCATCGGCCTCGGAGGTCGGAGACCGCGACGTCGCCGCCGCCGAGGTGACCCCTGCGCGTCCTGATATGCCACGTCTGAGTGTCGGCGACGCCAATTTGCGGACCCGCTCGCGTCCCGGCACCGGCACCGGCACCGGCGGGGTTGTCGCCGCCCCAGTCGGCCCTCGCGCTCCCCTGAATGTCGAGCCGAGTCCGGCGAGACTCCCCACGATGGAAGGCCCCGTCGCCGGCGGGCCTGTGGTGGAACGACCCGTGGTCAACGAACCCGCAGGCGACTCCACCCGGCCGCTCGCCTCGGGCGAGAACGAGGTGTCGGCGGCGGAAGTCGAGAGACCGACGGTCGCCCCCCTGCCCCGCGTCGCCCCGCCGGAAAGCGACGTCCGACGCCTTTCCCGTCCTGAAACCACAACCCCAACGGCCCCGCGACGTTCCGCACCGATCGGCGAACTCGCTCTTTCACGGGTCACGCCGACCGGAGTTCCCGCTCTGCCCGATATTCAGGGAGCGACGGGCGGTCGGCCGCTGGGAGACGTCCCCGAGATCTACCGCTCCCGCCTCGACTCCAACCGATCGGCCCGCGCCTACCGCGCCGGGGCGACTCCCGCGAGCGAGCAGGCCGTCGAACGCGCGCTCGACTGGCTGGCCAAGCATCAAGACACCGACGGCCGCTGGGACGGCGCGACCGCTCATTACGACGACGGCACCGCGGTCAAAGGCGACGACGACTACACCATGCACTGTCCGCCCGGAGAGCCCTGCTTCGGCGAGTGCATCTACTGGGAAGCCGACACGGCGCTGACCGGCCTGGCACTACTGACGTACCTCGGAGCCGGTTACACCCAGACCGACGGCAAGTACGCCGAGAGCGTGGGCAAAGGGCTCGACTTCCTGATCGCCTCCCAAAAGCCCGACGGCGACCTTCGCGGAAAGAGCCGCGCCGTGGGAATGTACTGCCACGCGATGGCGACGATCGCCCTCTGCGAAGCCTACGCCCTGACCGGCGACATCCGCTTGAAACAGCCCGTCGAACGCGCGGTCAATTTTATCGCCCGCTCCCGAGCACATGACGGCATGGCCTGGCGCTATGCCCCTGGCGAAGCCGTCGGCGACACGTCGATTCTCGGCTGGGTCGTGATGGCGTTGAAGTCGGCGAAGGAAGTCGGGATTGCCGTGCCGAGCCAATTGCAGATCGGCACCCTCGGCTGGCTTGGAAAGGTTGCCAGTGGAAACGCGAACGGCCTGGCGCGGTATCAGCCCGCCGACAACGTCACCCCGACGATGACCGCCGAGGCATGGGTCTGCCGCCAGTTCCTGGGAGTCGGAGGCCCCTGCCCCGCCAGCACCGAGGCGGCCGAATACCTGCTCTCACACGGGCCGAAATCGGGTCCGTTCAACCTCTATTACTGGTACTACGGAACACTCGCCATGTACCAGCACGGCGGCCCGGCATGGACCCGCTGGAACGGCGAGGTCCGCGACGAGATCGTCCGCCGCCAAAGACCCAAAGGCCACGCCGCCGGAAGCTGGGACCCCGACGACAGCGCTTACGGATCGCGCGGCGGCCGGATCTACTGCACGGCGATGGCGACGTTGTCTTTAGAAGTTTACTACCGCTACCTTCGCCTCTACGACGACCCCAAGATCCCCCCCGCGATGGCCCCGGCACGTCCCCGAAACAGCGAACGGGCGACCGATCGGCTGGGCGGGACGGCGAGGCCGGCGAGTCGGTAGGCGACACATCTTCATTTCCGCTGTGCCGCAGGCTCGAAGGGACATCATGATGTGCGTCGTCTTGTCTTCAGTCACTCCGAGGCCGGCGGCCACCCGGAGAATGAGGACGCCTTCGAAGTTCGACCGCGCCCCGGGCTAAAGAATTGCTGGATTTGCGCCCTGGCCGACGGCCAGGGCGGCCGCGAGGACGCGATGCGGAAATGTCTTGGTCAGGCGATCCCGGACGCCCTCCTCGGCCGGGCACGTCCCCCCGCACCGGGGGGCTGCAAGACGATTTCATGGGTTCCGTCCTTTAAGAGCGTACGTAATTACGATTTAACGATATTATAACATAACTCTACATGTCGTCATCACACGTAGGATGAAATTCGGCCGCGCCCCGGGCGTCCAAGCGGACTTGCTCCGCGGTAGGGCCGCCTTGAAAAGTGCCTCGCCGCTCGACTCTTCGGTCACCGATCAAGGGGCGGTTTCCCGTCGTGAATGAAGGGCATGCTCATCTGGTAAGTTGTTTCACCGTTATCGCGGAAAATGGGTGTCTGCTTGACGACACACTCTCAGTTTGCAATGATGATTTCCCGAACAGAGAGGTTATCGGTTGATTACAGGACCCGGCCCCCCCGGCCGTCCGAGAGATTCATCTTCCGCCGGGCACGCCGGTTCAGCGGCGTGCCGACCCTTCGACCACCCCGATTGACCGGCTAAGGGACCGTGGTTCACGGCCCCTCGCGTCACGCGTTTCACCCTAGAGAACCCTCCATGACGATCTCTGCCCGCTGCAAGGCGCTCCGACGCGCCACCCGTTACGTCCCTGTCCACCTGGAAGGGCTGGAAAATCGCGTCGTCCTGTCGGTGTCGGTCCTCAACAACGCCGGCAACGGCATCATCGGCCTGAGCTTCAATCAGAGCAGCGGCGGGTACGTCCCGCCGGACACCTGCGGCGCCGCGGGGCCTTCGGTTTACGTCGAGACGGTCAACCAGACGCTGGCCATTTACAACAAGTCCACCGGGGCCGGCAACGCCAGCGCCAGCCTGTCGAGTTTTCTCTTCACGACCGGCGGCCTCAGTCGTGCCGATTCGGGGTCCGGCCAGTCCGACCCGGTCGTGACCTACGACGAGAAGATCGGCCGCTTCATCGTGGGCGACCAGGACGTCAACTTCAACACCCACGTCAGCGCGTTCGACCTCGCCGTCTCGAAGAGTAATAACCCGACCACGCTCTCGACCGCGGACTGGACGTTCTACAAGATCACCACGACCGAGTCAGGGTTCGATGCCGACTACCCCGGCAACGTCGGCTACAACGCCGACGCATTCGTGTTCACGCTGAATATGTTCGGAGTCGTCTCCGGCGGTCACGCGCAGATCGTCGCGGTGAAGGCCTCGGACCTGGCCAACGGCGCGTCCTCGCCCCAGGTCGCCCAGAACGACCTCGCCAACTTCAGCATCCGCCCGACCACCATGCACGATTCGGTCGCGGGCGACCCCATGTGGTTCTCGACCGAGCACGGGGACAACACTTCGGTCGACGTCATCAAGATGACGAACGTCCTGACCACATCGCCCACCTTCACGTCCACCAACATCCCCGTGACGGCGTATTCCGCGGTGGTTAACCCGTTGAACCCTAACGGGGCGGCCATCACCACCAACATCGATTCGCGGATTCAAAAAGCGTCGGAGTCGAATAACACCCTCGTGTTCGCGCATGCCGTGGCCAAGTCGTCCACCCAGGACGTCATCCAGTGGTACGCGGTCAACGTCGGAGGCGCCACACCGACCCTCGCGCAGCAGGGGCGGGTCGACGCCGGCAATAACACGTATCTCACCTATCCCGGCATCGACATCAACGCCTCCGGCGACATCGGGATGAGCTACATCCGGTCCGGCAACGACACCTCGACCGACTACATGTCGATGTGGGTCACCGGGCGGGTCAGCGCCGACACCGCCGGCACGACCGAAACCCCGGCCCCCGTTCCCAACGCCACCGGCCAGGGTAACTACACCGACTTCACGGCCTCGCACCGGGCAGGTGACCTCAGCGGCATCAACCTCGATCCGACGGACGGCAGCTTCTGGGCCGCCAATGAGTACGCCAACACCCAGGCGACCGCCAACTGGGGCACCGGCATCGCCAACTTCCGGCTCGCCGCGCCCGCCAATGCGGCCGACCTGTCGGTCACGAACACCGGCCCCACCTCCGTGACCGCGGGTATCAACGCCACCTACACCGTCACCGCCGGCAACAGCGGCCCCAACGCGGCCACGGGCTTCGTGCTGACTAATGTCCTGCCGGCCGGCTCGGTGCTCGTTTCGGTCACGCAGACGGCGGGAACGGACGCCTTCACGTTCGCGCAGTCGGGCGGCACGGTCACCGAGTCGGCCAACGCCGCCATGGCGTCGGGCAGTTCCGACACCTTCAGCGTCGTCGTCTCCGCGCCGTCGAGCCTGACCGCGGGCTCGGCGTTCTCCGATACGGCGTCCGTCAGGAGCGACGGCAGCACGACCGACCCCAACACCGCCAATAACTCCGCGACCGTCACCGGGTCGATCGCCGGGGCGTCCACCGACCTGGCCGTCACCGACACCTCCGACGTCACGACGGCGAACGAAGGCGACCCGATCGGCTATACCGTCACGGTGACCAATAACGGCTCGAACCCCGGGACGGGCGTGGTCCTCACCGACACCCTCGGGGCCAACCTGAACTTCGTCTCCGCCACGACGACACAGGGCACGTTCACACGCTCGGGCAGCGTGTTGACCTTCAACGTGGGAACGGTCGCGGTCGGTACTTCGATCACGATCAAGGTCACCGCCCAGGCGGCCGAAGACGGCGCGCTCAGCAATTCGGCCTCGCTGACGGCGACCTCGGGCGACCCGAACACGGCCAACAACAGCGCGACCGCCACGACCACCGTGAATGAACCGCCGATCAACGTGTCGGCGCCGATCACCACGTCCTCCGCGAAGCTCGCCGGCGTGAGTGTCGCCACCTTCACCCACGCCAACGGTCTCGAGGCCGCGAACGCCTTCAAGGCGACCATCAACTGGGGCGACGGCACGACCTCGGCCGGAACGATCACGCTCTCCGGCACGACCTACACGGTCACCGGCTCGCATCGCTACTCGTCGCGAGGCACCCTTCATACCATCACCACGACCGTGACCGAGGTCGGACAAGCCACCCAGCTCTTGCTCGCAAAGATCGGCGATGAAGTGCCCGACCTGCCCGCCCGCTTTATCGACACATTCGAATTCAAACACTTCTCGCTGAACGGGGCCACGAACGATCTCGCGAGGAACGTTGAGTCCTACCTCTCCAACCTCGCCGGACCCCCAGTGACCCTCGATTCCCTCCGTGCCGGCCTCGTCGCCCTCCACCAGCGCGGCAAGGCCGAGGGACGAACGCCGCCCCTGGCGACGCTGACGTCGAGCCTCCGTTACCGGGTCAACCTGAATCCCAAGCTGGTCGACGTCCTGCTTCTGATCGACGAGATCGCCGCTGATGAAGGTTAAGTCGATCCGGGGGCCTGCATCTTCGGATCACGGACCGCGCCCGATCCGGGTCTCTTGACGGATCGCGGCGGAACCGGCACGGACGGGGCCTTCGCGGGTGACACCCCCACCCTCAAAGGCCCCGATCTGATCTGAAAAACGACCTCCAACCCGCCCGGCCCGATTCCGAACCCGGGCGACGCCGATTCCGCATCCGCACCGTGATGATCGCGTGCGGAACGCCTGGAGTCGAGGCCGTGGAGTTGATCCTTGGACCCAACCCGGCCGGCAAGTCGGGATTCGTTCGCGGCAGTCCGCATGATTCGCACGGAGCGGGCCATCCCCACCTGAACCCGCCGCCGTTCATGAATCTGAACTCCGACATCCCGCCGGATCCCCGCTGGTGCCACCAGGATGAGGATTGAACGGCTGCGAAAGCCGATAAATCCTCTGACAAATGTTTGGGGCCATCTGGTTCGCGGGGTTTGGGCCGACTATAATCCGGTCCGGCGTCATCATCTATCAGTGGGGTTTGACGAGAGACAAGTTAGCGCGGTCTGTTTCCCGTAGGGTCGACTATTGCGGACCCATTCGACGCAAATCGAAGATTGGTCCGCAATCGCAACCCTACAAGACGCCGCCCGCACAATCGCTTCTCGATTTCGCGAAAAAAAGGGGCGGCTGCATGGGCGGATTCCCGGGGCCGCTTCCTCTCGTCTGGGCACAAGTTTCAGGGATGAACTCGGGGACGAGCCCCGCGCCTTCGGCACCCATGACGTTGCCGATGCTCGCCCTGCGACGCTGGTTCGCCAGCCAGACGCTCTCGTCTCCCGAGGCTCTGCCGACACTCCACGCCCTCGCCGTCTGGCTCGGGGCTCTCGGGGTCTTGCTTTTGATCGCGATGGTCTTTCAGGGGCCTCGACGGGCGCTCCGGCAACTGCTGGATATCCCCGGTCACTTCCGGCTCGGGGGATCGGCGGCGAACCGGATCAGGCGATCAGCTCGGATGCTTGCGGTCGTCATCGGCACGACCGTTTTGTCGTGGACCGGGAGCCAGACGTTCGTCTTCAACAACGCCCAGGGGCGCGAAGACGTCGTGCTCCTTACCAAATCGCGGGGGCTTGGCGAACTGGCGGTGGAGCAAGGGGTTCTCGCCGCGTTGACGCCGCTCCGTGACGTGGCTTCGCTCGGCGGTAACCTGCCCCTGCTCGTGGTCGCGGTGTTGATCCTGTTCCGAGTCTCGGCCGACCAGTGGAGCGGCTCGGGGGAAGCGAGCAAGCCCTCGTGGCAGTTTCCGACCGGCTGGGCGACGCTGGGCTGGTCGTGCGGGGCGCTCTTGATCCTCTACCGGCTCGTGGCGATCGGGACCGGGCAGAACGACCTCCCTCCCGGAGGCTGCTTGATGATCGAAGGGGCCGCGATCCCGGTCCTGATGGCGGTCGCCGACGGAGTCCTGCTCGGGTGGGTGGTCGCCGAGCTTCGCGACGCCGAGTTCGACGGGGGCGACCGCGATCTGCTCGACCCCACCGAGGCCGTGAACCTGATGCCGGGGTCGATCGTCGCCTGCCTGATCGCGATGCCCGCGCGATACCTGGCGACGGCCGTGATGCTCGTGGCCTGGTATCTCCCAAGCGCCGCGGGAACCACCGTGATCGGCACCTGGATGCGATGGCTGCTGTTCGGATGGGGACTCGCCGACCTGCAAGCGATCGCATTGGTCTTCACGGCGGTGGTGGGCTCGTTGGCGTGGTGCCGCGGCGCGAATTGGGAGATGCTCTCGGGGTCTTTCCGCACGGTCCGAGAAAACGGGGGGCGGTTAGTCGCGTTTTTCGCGATCGGCGGAATCGCGTCCGGGGCGGTCTCCGGAATGGCTTACGTCGCGCTCCTGTCGTTGCCCTCGGGGACGTGGGTCCTGAACGCTGCGGATAGCTATGCCCACTATTTGACGCTTCCCATCGGCCTGTGGATGGTCGCCGGATTGGTCGAGCTCGCCGAGCAGTCGTTGCCGGTTGCGACCTTGGTGCGGGTCGAGGCGAAGGATCGGACGTAAGCTCATATCCTCGGAAGGGCGAGGCTGGGCTGATGAAAAGTCGGCGCTGCCCGGGCTTTGCGTTCATCCCGAAAGGGTTGCGCATTTTTTTGCGGGTTGCGAGGCCTTGGTATCGCCTGAAACGAAGTGGACATCGACTTCGGTTGAAGTGAAGCCGACG
>JAYUFP010000027.1:0-2742 GCA_043738665.1 Isosphaeraceae bacterium | reverse complement strand
AAACGACGTCGGTGTTGGCGAAGTTCAAAAAGTCGGCGGCCCGAAGGTAGCTGTCGAGGTCTTGCTCGTCGATCTCGAACCGGGCCTCCGGCGGATATTCGTACCCTTCAGGGCGGTCGTTGACGGGCACCACGAAGCATTCGGCGGCGGGGGTGTTCGCGGCGATCGAGGTGTACATGTCATGCGTGAACGTGGCGATCCCGCATTTGCGGGGCAGGTAATCACCGACAAACGCAATCTTATTGATCTCGGAATGACCCATGGTGCGAGAAGTCCAATTGGCGCAGCGTGAAGAAGGTCCGGAGGACGGCATCGGAATGTCCCGATTCCGTCGTCCGGTGGCGCTAGAATACCATACGAGAGAGTCGGCTGCCTGAGGACTGGACGGACCGCGCGAATGGATGATTGGGGGCATGGGCTTACTTGGAAAAGAGACCTCAGAGTGGGCGCGCGACGTCGATGCGTTCACGAGCGGGAAGACGGACGCTCCTGCTGCCCCGAGGGATCGTGCCCAGGTCGGCCGACACTTCCGATGTGCGGAAGCATGCGATTGCCGTGCCAAGAAGGCGCGACGCCGGCTTCTCGGCGATTCAGATCGAACGGCGTTCAGAAGGCGAACGTGAACGGGTCGGAAGGGCCGTTGTCGTAGAACAGGCATCGGGCCAGGACGTCGCGGCCGAGAAGGACTTTCAAGCCGAAACTCGAAAGGTCGGCGGCAATAACGGTCAGTGAAGGAAAAATGGAGACGTGAGGGGGTCCGATCAGTTGCAAACGCACCCGGTAAGTCAGAGCGACAACGGGTTGACGCCCTGTCGAAACGGTGGTGAGGTCGTCGTCGCCCAAAGGAACCAGCCCGAGTTCCTTCACGACACTGAGGTCGATCAGAGTCTGGGCTGCTCCGGTATCGATCAGCGCCTTCACGAAGATCGGCAAGAGAGGAGGAAGCCCGGCTGTGAGCGCGGCAGTTTCCTCCGACTCGACCAATCCCCAGAATTCACGGATGCCCTGCGTTCGCCCTCGCGATCGACTCGACTCAGGTCTGCTGCAACTGGTTGATCTTATTGTAGAGCGTCTTCAGGCTGATTCCCAGTTCTTTCGAGGCCGCGGGCTTGTTGCCGTTGTGTTTCTCAAGGATCACCTGGATGAACTTCATTTCGATGTCGCGGAGTGTCGGCGTGCCTTCGGGGATGGCGAAGTGAGGCCCGTTCACGGCCGAACTTGCGGCGAGTGAGGCGGTCATCAAGCCCCCGGCCCTTCGGATCGGGGCCTGCGTGGGCAGGTGCTCGGCGCGGATCGGTCCGCCTCCGGCGAGGATCGTGGCGCGCTCGATCGCGTTGGCCAGTTCGCGGATGTTTCCCGGCCACTCGTTGTCTTGAAGCATCGCCACGGCTTCGGGAGTCAACGGCGATTCGACGTGCCCTCGGCGTGCGTAACGCGTCATCATGTGACGGGCTAGCGCGGGAATGTCGGCCTTGCGTTCTCGCAACGGCGGGAGGTGGATCTCGAACGTGTTGAGGCGGAAGAAGAGGTCCTCGCGGAACTGCTCGGCCTCGATCATCTCGCGGAGGTCGCGGTTGGTCGCGCACAAGACGCGGACGTCCACCCGGAACGGGTCGTTCTCGCCGACGCGACGGATCTCACCCGATTCGAGGAACCGCAGGAGCTTGACCTGAACGCTCTTGTCGAGCTCGCCGACTTCGTCAAGGAAGAGCGTGCCGCCGTTGGCGACCTCGAACAGCCCCTTACGGTGCGTGTCGGCGCCCGTGAAGGCCCCTCGGCGGTGCCCGAAGAGTTCGCTCTCGACAAGGTTCTCGGGCAAGGCCCCGCAGTTCACCGGGATGAACGTTCCTGAGGCGCGATGGCTTTTCTCGTGGAGGCTCCGCGCGATCAATTCCTTGCCCGTGCCGGTTTCACCGAGGATCATCACGCTCGCGTCGGTGGGCGCGATCGTGTCGATGAGGCGGCGGACCGACAGCATCCGCGGGGTCTCGCCGATCAGGGTGGTCGTCCCCTCGGCCGCCTTGAGGCGGGTTTCGAGGGCCGTCGCCTTGTTCGAGAGGTCCCGCCGTTCGGCGACGCGGCTGAGAAGGATTTCCAGCTCGGCCCACTTGCAGGGCTTGGTCAGGTAGTCAAACGCTCCCAGCCGCAACGCCTGCACGGCGGTGTCGACCGTGGCGTGGCCGGTGAGGATGATCACCTGGGTTTCCGGGCTGATCTGGCGGACTTTTCCCAAAACTTCGATGCCGGTCAAACCGGGCATGCGGAGGTCGAGGAGCGCCGCGTCGTACGAGCCCTTTTCCAGGGCCTTGAGTGCCGCGGCGCCGTCGGGGCAGACGGTCACTTCGTGCCCGAGGCGTGGAAGCTCCATTTGCATCAGGTCGCGGAGGTGCGCCTCGTCGTCGGCGAACAAGATCCGCAAGCCGCCCTGGTGGGATTTTTCCATGGGATTCCTGTCTCCTCCGTGAGACGCCGCGTGCTGGGAGCGTTGTATCGATCGAACGGTCTGTCCAAGAGGCGATCCGAAAACGGAAATGATCTTGGCGAATGACTCATGGCGGATCAGGGAACGTAATCGGGGATCGACTTTGCTCGATTTCCCGCATTTTCGTTCTTCGCCGTCATCCGTCATTCGTCATAAGTCAGTGCCCTGAATCGAAAACGATCGCGGATAGACTCTAAGAGTCCGTCCCGAAAGGAAATGGCTGGGAAATGGCTGATGACGGATGGCTGATGACGGATCGG
>JAYUFP010000026.1:0-8421 GCA_043738665.1 Isosphaeraceae bacterium | reverse complement strand
TGTCGCGACCAGCCGGGAGCTGGCCGACGACCTCCAGGTGAATCTTCAAATCCCGGCGAACCTCGTGAACGTGGTCAACCCTGGGATCGAAGCTCCCGAAGAGGAGCCCGCGCGACGTCCTCGGGGCAAAGTCGCCGTGATCGGGACCGCGGGGCCGCTGGCCGCCTCATCGGGATTCGCGACGTTCCTGAACGCCGCGCGGAGGGTGCTCGACGCGGGAATCGACGCCGAATTCGTGATCGCCGGACAGGGCGAAGACGAGGTTGACCTCCGCCGCCGCGCCGCGAGACTCCAGATCGCCGACCGTGTGACGTTCGCCGGCATTCCGCTTGTGGGCCTGCGGTTCTGGAACGTGCTGGACGTGTTCTGCCAGCCGACCCTCGTTCCCAGCGTCGGACGGACCCTGGCCACGGCCCTGGCCTTCGGCGTCCCGTCGATCGCCTCAAACATCAAGGGCTTACGCGCGCTGGTCACCCACTCCGAAAACGGCCTGAGCGTGACGCCGGGAGACTCGGCGGCCCTGGCACGTCTTGTCTTGGAGCTCCTCGAAGAACCCGAACGCGCCCAGGAATTTGGCCAGGAAGGTCGCCGGAGAATCCTCCGAGATTACCGCCCCGACCAGGAGGCGACGCGATTAGCGGCGGTCTACCGCGAGGCGCTCTCGGCAGAGTCCCAGAAGATCGCGGCGGCCACGGCCTGTGTCGCGGTCTCGTAGTGTCCGCTGGTCCGGACCATCTTCAATTCAGCAATTGATGATAAATGGTCCGAAAATCGCGGACCCGGGAAGAGGATCACATCGACGCCAACCGCGCCGGGACGACAACAGGTTCCCCACCTTCCCTTTTATGCTTTACGCGGTTCTCATACACATTCGCCCACGCCAAAAAATCATAAAATGACAGCAGCGTGCAAAACACGAGCCCGGGCATGCCGTCGAGAAATCCGAGCCGTAACACATAAGCATAAACGAACCGCATCATGAATCGCATCGGCAATCGCAGATAAATCTTCTTGAGCCGCCGCTTGAACGCCTTGCCGGGACCGATCCCGCTGGGTACAGGCTCCCGAAGGAACCGTTCGTATTGCGACGCCTCCCAGACGGCGTATCGGTTGTGCTTCTCGACCCAGACGGCGATCGACGGATAGGCATGGTGGTCGAGTTCGTGGTCGAGGCGGAGCACCTTGCCGTCGAGCTCGACGTGCTCATGCGCCTCGTTGTCTCCGGTTTTGACGGCCGGGTCGACGGGCATCTTCTCGTAACGTCCGAGCTTGTGCTTGAAGAGACGAAGGTTCCACGCTTCAGCGTATCCGCAATGCTTGATCCGACTGCCGAGGAAGAGGTACTTCATGTTCAGGTAAAAACCGTCCGCCTCGTCCGCTGCCGTACGTGCCGTGATTTCGTCGGCGAGTTCGGGCACGACGACCTCGTCGGCGTCGATGATCAGAACCCATTCATTACGGAACGGGAGGTTGTCGAGACCCCAGTTCTTCTTCTTGGGGAAGACCCCGTTGAAGTGGAACTGAACGACGTTCGCGCTGAACTCTCGGGCGACCTTCACGGTGTCGTCGGTCGACTGGCTGTCGATGACGAAAACCTCGTCGGCCCAGGCCAGCGTCGGGAGGCACCGTCGCAGGTTCTCGGCCTCGTTTTTGACCGGGACGATCACGCTGATCGGGGCACCTGGTCGATTCATGATGATGTCCATATTCATGGGTTTCGCGACTCTGAACGAGATTCTCTTCGAACCGAGAGCGCCTCTCTGCGGCGTCATGGTCTTTTTGGAGCGCGGTGGCTTGCCACGGCTTTGGCGCAAAACGGAGGCGAGCCACCGCACTCCAAAGGGTCCGCGACACTCCGATGAAATGTGAGCTAGACCAAAGCTTCGGGTTCAGCCCCGCCCCCTTCGATCCATCGGTAAACGTCCGCAAGGCGACTCGCCTGCCGGTCCCAGGTGTACTGCCGTTCGACCAGCGCCCGGCCCCGTGCGGCCATCGCGTCGCGTTCGGCGGTCGATCGTTCGAGCAACTCGCGCAACCCCCGCGTGACCCCGTCGAGGTCGGGCTCGACGACGATCCCGCCATCGGCCGCCGCAAGTTCCGGGAAGTGGCACGAGGTCGTGATTAGGGTCGGCAGGCGGCATGCGAGAGCTTCGAGGACCGCCATGCTGAATCCTTCGCTGTAGCTGGGCAGGACAAACGCGTCGGCCGCGGACCAGACTTTCCTGGCCCGTTCTCCCGAGACGTGGCCGACCCATGTGATGCGTTTAATCACCCCCAGAGCCTCGCAACGATCACGGAACGGTTGAAGGGCACCGTCGTCATTTCCGGCAATGACCGCGTGAACGTCAGGGTGGTCTTTGGCGACGTCCTTCAACGCCCCGGCGAGCAGGTCGAGACCCTTCTTGACGTGGACCCTTCCGTAGAAGAGCAATACGAACTTGCCGGCGATCTCCGGGTAATCCGCTTCCAGGGCCGAGCGAGGCGGCAAGTCGTCGAACGGTGCTAGGTCGACTCCGTTCGGCACGAAGCAGACCTTAGCGTCCGGAGCGATCGCTCTCAAATGCCCGATTTCCGGACGTGAAAGCGCGTGCAAGCAAGCAGCGCGTTGAAGATTCTTCCGCTCAACGAGCGCCGTGTAGATCCGCTTCTTCCACTTCTTGTGCTTGAGCGCCCAGGGCTCGGCCATCCCGTGCGCGGCCATGAGGTAAGGCACTTTCGCCGAGCGGGCCGTGGCCGCGCCTCGACGTGTGTGACCTTGCCAAAGCCCGTGCATGTGGATGAGCCCCGCCCCGCGGATCACTGCATCGACATCGGTCTCGGGTCCCCGCAACGTCAGGCCTTCGGGAATCCGCGTTTCGCCGAGTCGCGACGGCGTCGGTGTGACAATCGTCACGGGCTCGCCCCGGAGCGTCGCGAGTGCGCCCGTCATTCCGAGAATGCTCGGCACCATCCCGCCGTCGCGGACGGGGTCGAGCCCGTTGCAGAGGTGGACCCACCCTTCGCGAAAATGTCGCGGCGGTGCGTTTGTGATTTTGTGAGCGGTTGTCGATTTCATCGGAGTGTCGCCGTTTGATCCGAGGGCGATAACCACGGCGGGCCGTGCCCACCGTACGCGAGTTCGAAGTTGTGGGGAAAGTTGAGCCAGCCGGAACGCCTCCATCGTGCCCTCCGCGAACCGTTCGGGGCCCCACTGGCGGGCGATGTTCCGGGCGGTCTCGCCCAGGGTTCGACGCTCGGCTTCGGTGAGGCTCGCCATCCACGAAAGCGCCGCGGCCATCGAGTCGACGTCGCGGCCATCAATCCTCCTGCCCGTCGGCTCCGTGCCGGGCTCTTCCGGCACGAACGTCTCGACCGCCCCCGCCCGGTCCGAGACCAACAGCGGCAGACCGCAAGCCGCCGCCTCGTTCACCACGAGACCCCACGGCTCCATCACGCTCGGGTGAACGAACGCCGACGCATGGGCATACCATTTTGCGAGCGAGCCCGCCTGCACGAACCCCGGCAAATGGATCGAAGACGCGAAATTTGATTCGTATTTCGCCTCTCCGATCGATTCCTGCGAAGGCCCGGAGCCGCAGAGGACAAGATCCCAGGAGTCTACTGATGGCCGGACTTCCCGGTATCGCGTGTAAGCAAGAATCAACGCTTCCAGATTCTTTTCCGGGACGAACCGGCTGACCGCGAGGAAGTACGGACGGTCCGGAACACCGTCGCGACCTTCGGGATTCTGCCGGAAAGCCGCGGCTTCGGCCGCGAGCCCATCTCCATCGACGGCATTGTATCCGAACGCGATTCGATCGGCGGGGAGGCCGAGTGAGACCAGGTAATCGTGGTGTCGCGGGCCGCCCACGAGCGCCGCCGAGAAGCGCGAGACCCGTCGGCGCTTCACGACCTCTTTCCACCAGACGCGCGGGTGGTCGATCGCCTGCGTTTCCGACATCAAGGCGGTCGGCACGCCGTGGGAACCGCCCCAGCTAAGCATCGCCAGAGACTCGGGACGGGAGTAGCCGACGACCCCTAAACCGTCGGGCCGGTCGCGGTCGAGGGCCTCGGTCATCCTGGCTCTGCAATCGGCGGCCGGGATGGTTTCGAGCACCCGATCGGGGCAAAGCGTGACCCACTCGAACGGCTCGTCGTCGCGGGCTACCGTCCACGGATAGGTCGCCTCCGCCGCGGCCATTTCATAGGCGATCAGACGCCCGCCATCGCGGTTCAGCACGCCGGCCAGCGCGCGGAGCCTCGCCAGGTGATACGGACCGAAGTTCGTGAAGGCGACGGCGACCGTTTTCAACGCGGGAACTCCCCGATGTCGTGAGTTTCAGTGATCACTCAAGGTGTCGCCGCGCCCAGGGATACCGGCGACGTCCGCTCGCCACTCGTCTCGGTGTCTTGCTTCATTTGTGAAAGAAAACCCGCGCGCCAGCCCATCACGGGACGCTCCAGCAGCCACGCTCCGGCGGCGCCGACCGTCAAGCCGACCGCCACGAGCAGCGCCCAGGTCAGCCGCCAGTCGGTCACAACCCCGGTCCTCATGATCCACGAGCCGACGAGCATCATGACAGGCCCGTGAAATAGGTACATCGGATAACTCGTCAGGCCGACCGACTCGGCGAACGATTTCCGCCACGACGACTCGACACGGGGCCTCACGACGTCCACCCCGTCATGAAATCGAATCATCATCAACGCGAACGTCATGCCTGAAATCGAATAGAGTCCGTGCGGCGTCAGGTGGAAAAACTGCCAGATCATCACCACGGGAATCCCCGCGGGCCAGAATCGGGCGAGTCGACGCACCCACGGGATACGTACAAGATAATCGCCGTGGATCGCCGCGAAAACGCCGAGGAACCAGACCGTTCCGAGGCCGATCAACTGGCCGAAGCTGTAGACGTAACGGTCGTAACCGCGGACCGCATGGTCGACCAGGGTCACAACCAGGACCCCGAAGCAGAGAGCCATCCCTGCCCACGCCGGCCGACGGACTCCACCGGCGGCCAGGCACGCCAGCCCGCCATAAAGCAAGTAATAAAACGCCTCGTTGGTGATGCTCCACGACGGCGCGAACGAGCCATACGTCTCGGTCAGGTTCTGTAGAAGGACAAGTTGTGCCGCGATGACCGGGGCTTCGACCCCGTGCGGCCACGTCACCGGCCTTGCATCGGCAATGACCCACTCGACGGCGACTGCCAGCAAGAGTCCGAGGTAATAGAGGGGCAAGATCCGCGTCAGCCTGGCCACGAGATAAGGCTTGAACGCGAACCGGCCGGAGTCGACCTGTCGGGCGACCGAGAGGTGGATGCAGTATCCGCTGATGACAAAGAAACCCATGACGTAGATTGTGCCGGTGCGGAAGACCGCGTCGAGAGCGCCGTACCAGAGCGGGCCCATCGTGGCGACGGCTTGCGGGTGAACGACCCAGGCGATCTGGATGGCGTGGGCGACTACGACCAGGGCCGCGAATAAACCCCGGCAGAGGTCGATCTTCTCGTGCCTGGTGAACGCGTCGGAGTTGTGAGTCATGGTGTCGTCCTCCTTGACCTGCCGCTTAGTCCTGAGGCTCAGCAGGGTTGAGCGCCCGTTCCCGCGGCGACGGGTCGATCGGCGGTCACGCCTGCAAAGGCGTTGACGACCCAGAGCAACACCAGGGTCGGCATCACGCTGAAGCCGTAGTTGTAGTAAAACCAGGTCGAGGGGTCGTCTCCGACCACCGTGAGCCAGGCATTGAAATATGTGAGTGCCCACCACGCCTGCACCCAGGGGACCATGGCATACTTGAGAAAGTACTCATAGCCGACCCGCATTCCGACCGCGAGAATACCCAGCACGACGAGAGTCGCGACCGCACCCCCGTTGAGCTGGGTCGCGCCCAGGATCCCAATGGCCGGCCCTGTGAACTCGTCGTCACGTTTCAATTCGGAGCCTGCCTGCCAGGCCTTGATCCATTGCTCGCGCCCGTATAGGGGCTTGTCGGGCCAGACGATCCGGGGGATAAACGTCGACAAGCAGCGCAAATAGCAAGCGCCGAAGTCGTGATCGGACTTCTCGGGGACCGTGTCCAGCATCAAGAGAAATCCGCCATACTCGAGCGGCTCGTATGACTTCACGAACTTGAGTGAGGCCTCGGTCTCTTCCTCGTCCTGAACGTTCAGGGCGGCGAGGATCTTGCTCGGTTCGAAGTCGCCGAGGTACTGCACGAAGCCCGACGCCGAGCGCTCATAGTTCGGGTTGTTTCGCCAGCCGATCGCGAGCGTCACAACGATCGCGCCGGAAATCGCCGTGCTGATCAACACGGGCCACGACGGACGCTTCTGCCTGGTCGTGTAGTACGCACATACGGTACACAATATACCGATCAACGCGTGAGAACGCTTGCCGTTAAACATCCAGACGAAGACGTAAGCGGCGGGGATCGCCAGGCCCGCGACGAGCGCCGTCACGTTGGGGGCTTCGGGGTTTCCTCCACTCACCAGCAGAAGAATTCCCGCAACCATCAGGACGAACGGAAATGACCGGAACAACGCGGCCTCGGCCGACACGGAGTTGGGGTCGTCGGCGACGCCCATGCTCTGACGGATAACGGCATACGCGCAAACGATCCCCCACGCAATCAAGAACGGCGAGAGCCCCCAGACGGCGGTTACCGACCACGCCCGCGGCGGACGCGGCAAGCCTTTCGACAGCCATTTCGCCGGGACGAAATGATAGACGGCCAGGAACCAGAGGAGTGCCCAGAGAATCCGAAAATTGGCTGAGGCCACAATCGCCGGGCCGCGGATCCCCAGCGCCCATTCGCGGGTCGAAATCGCTTGGATCACGTAAAGCTGAACGTACCCCGTCAGGAACAACCAGATCGGCGCGAACGGGTCGAAGGTCTTGCGGAAGACCTGCCACGCAAAGACCGTGAGGATCACGGCGACCGTCGCATAGATATAGACAAGATCATTCATTATGCCACCCCCGCGGGTTCGCGGCGCAAAGAGCGGACTGCCGCGATGACCCCGGCGTGGTAACGAGGCCAGTCGAACTCCTCGGCCCTTCGCCGAGCCTTCAAGGACATCTCCGCGCGAAGAGCCGAGTCGTCACCAAGCCGTTCCATCGCCGCGGCCAGAGGCGGAACGTCGGCCGGAGGAATGAGAAATCCTTCCTCGCCGTCCCGGACGACCGAGCCCGCGCTCGGGGTCACCACGCTCGGCAACCCGCAAGCGAGAGCTTCGTACGTCACCACGGCCGAGCCTTCGAACAAGGAAGGGAACACGAAAACGTCCGCCGCGGCCATCCTCGCGGGGACCTCCGCGTGCGGCACGCGTCCGACAACGTCGACGCCCTCCAGCAACGGTTCGAGAGGGCCAAATTCGCGAGGCAACGCCCCTAGCAGCTGCAACTTCCAGCCGGGTCGGCGGATCGTCTTCCAGGCTTCGAGCAGGTACTTGATTCCTTTACGCTGACTCACCCCGCCGGCGAAAAGGAAGGTGCAGGAATCGCCATGTGTTTTTGATTCAAGAGGTCGGAAACGCCGCGAATCGGCCGCGTAGGGGACCACGCGAAGCTTCTCGCGCGGAGTTCCGTATTTCGCGAGAGTCGTCGCGATGTGTTCGGATGGGACGAGCACGACGTCGGCGAGTTCCAGCTCGCGGAGCCGACGGTCGTGGAGGCGTTCGAGTTCTTCGCGGTCGAGTGTCGCGCCTCCGAGATAAAGGGGAAAAAACTCCGGCGAGACTTCGGCTTCCTTCGCGAGGACTTGACGCTCTTCGCGGACGTCACCGTGAACCATGCTCAAAACGGTGGGGATTTCCTTCTTCTTGCAGTAGGGCAACGCCCGGTCGGAGCCCACGTCGCTGAACGCGAACACGACGCCCGGGGTTTCGCGTTTGATCCGCTTCAGAAGCGCCGCGTCGAACCGTTCCAGCCGCCACTTGGCGACCTTGCGACGGGATTCCGGTGAACGGCCGCCGAGTCGGTTCTCGACCTGAAGCGCGACGTCGAAACTCCACGCGGAACGCACGCGATCGGCGGGAATTTCCGGGTCGTGCCGGTGCCTGAGGGCGCGTTCGACGCGTAAGTAGGCTTTAGGCAGAATCTTTCGCCCAAGCGCCGAGATCCGGGCGTTGTCGCGGTAATAGTACGACGTCAGGAAGGTCTGAAGCAGACCCGCGCGATCGAGCCCGATGACCGCCTGATAGGCCGGGGGTCTGGCGTCTGGGCAGGCGACAAGGACATTCGGCGCGCCCGGGTGTGTCATCATGAGAGGCCCAATCAATCGTCCGTGTGGTCGGGCAGAGTAGCGAATCCTTCGCGATCGTCTCGAATCTTAAGCCGATCGCGATGTGGCGTCAAGCGATGCTCAGGGCTGTTTCGTTTTCGAGGAACCGGGATGGCCCATGCCCGATGGTCAATGACCAAGAAATGAGACCGCGATCT
>JAYUFP010000025.1:0-2749 GCA_043738665.1 Isosphaeraceae bacterium | reverse complement strand
CAACATTTCGAGACTCGCGGATCGACAAAGTCTAGGGTCGGAACCCTCAAAGCTTTCTACGTGCGCCGTCGATCAAAAGTCGCGGGCGTTCTCGAAATCGTCACTGAATCGGCGCGACGCCGAGATCATGACTACGTCGGACGCACTCTTAGGTCTCAACCGCACGCAGACGGGGGCGGGTTGGGAATGTCTCGCATGAGCACATTCCCGGGAGCAAGCGGAAAACCGTCAAAGTCTCTTCGGCCGTTTTTCTCTGCCATCGAGCAATGTAAAACAATTCTCCGACAGCGGCAACAACAATCTTGGGCTAAAACGGGAGTTTGGAGTGATCCTTGTCGGCGGGGCGATCGTTATTCGATAATATCGGCTGTGTTCGGCGAAGTCAGGAGTGAATCGCTTCTGATGACCGTATTGTAAGTCGAGACCTACCGCCTCGGGAAGGGGACTGCGTGTCGATCGTTGAGAAATGGGCCGTCGCGAACCGACCAGTGATTCGGACCGGAATCAAGCCGGAACTCCTTTCCCCGGCCGGAGATCGCATGTGCCTGGTTGCGGCCGTCGAGAATGGGGCGGACGCCATCTATTTCGGCCTTCAGCGCCACAACGCCCGCGCCCGCGCCACGAATTTTGACGGCGCTGAGCTTCGCGAAATCATGGCGATGCTCCACCAGCGCGGCGTCCGAGGGTACGTCGCTCTCAATACTTTGGCCTTCCCTCGCGAACTCCCCGACCTCGAAACGACGATTCGCGAGATCGCCGAAGCCGGCGTCGATGCCGTGATCGTTCAGGATCTCGGCCTCTGTGCGTTGATCCGCGCGATCACCCCCGAGCTGGAGATCCACGCGTCGACCCAGATGTCGGTGACCAGCGAGGAAGGTGTTCGACTCGCTCGGAAGCTGGGATGCTCGCGAGTCATCCTGGCGAGGGAACTTTCACTCGACGAGATCGAGAAGGTGCGGAGCGGTTCGGAACTCCCTGTCGAGGTCTTCGTCCATGGTGCGCTTTGCGTCGCCTATTCCGGCCAGTGCCTGACCAGCGAGGCCCTGGGCAGCCGCTCCGCCAACCGTGGCGAATGTGCTCAAGCCTGCCGGATGCCCTACGAGATCATCTGCGACGGTGAGCTCCAGGATCTGGGCAACATCCAGTATTTGCTGAGCCCGCGGGATCTCGCCGCTTACGACCTGATCGCTCGCTTGATCGAGGTTGGAGTCGCGAGCCTGAAAATCGAAGGCCGCCTCAAGACGCCCGAATACGTGGCGAACATCACCCAACACTACCGCCGAGCGATCGACGCCGCATGGGAAGGGCGGGCGGTCGAATTCACCCCGCGCGACGTCCGAGAGATGGAACTCTCGTTCTCTCGCGGGTTCAGCCACGGATTCCTCGACGGCAACGATCACAAAGTGCTGGTTCGCGGAGATTACGCGAAAAAACGCGGCGTGTTTGTCGGCAAGGTAAAAGCGGTCACCGCCAAGGGGTTCCGGATCGACTTGAACGCCCCCGTGAAATGTGGCGACGGCCTAGTCCTCGACGCCGACGAACTGGCGAATCTTCCCGAACAGGGCGGCAGGATTTACGAAGTCATCGGAGAAGGGTCGACCGAGATCCGTTTCGGCCGGCAGGACGTCGACCTTCGAAAAGTCCGCCCCGGGCAAAACGTCTGGAAAACCGATGACCCGGAGCTGACCAAGCGGCTAAGAAAAACGTTCGAGGGTCCGCCGCACAGGACGGTCGCAATCGACTTCGACGTCGTGGCCCAGACCGGCCGACCGCTCAGCATCGATGCCCGGACGGCGACCGGTCTGCGCGCCAATGTCGAATCCGATGCACCACTCGCCGCCGCGGAACGCCTGGCCGCGTCGGCCGAGCTCTTTGACGACCAGCTCGGCAGGCTCGGCGGTTCGATCTACCATGCCGGTAAGGTCACCGCGGAAATCGTCGGCGCACCGCTCGTTCCAAAAAGCGTCCTGAACGGACTCCGCCGCCAGATCGTCGAGATTTTTGACGCCACCCCGCCGAAAACCATCCGCACGATCGCCGAAGGTCCTGTACTACCGAATCTGAAACAACCGATCGACGCGATCATCTCTGGCGAAAGGGCGGTTGCGACGGCACCCGAAATCTCCGTCCTGTGTCGAACCGCGGCGCAAATCGAGGCGGCGGTCGCCTCGGGAATCCGGACGATCTACGCCGATTATCAAGACATCAAAGAATATAAAAACGCCGTGGCGGCGGCCCGCGCCGGTGGTTCCGCGATTTTCGTCGCGACCCCGCGAATCGAGAAGCCTTTCGAAGCGAACCTCTTCAAATTCCTGGGAAAGCTCGGCGCCGACGGCATCCTCGCGAGGAATGCCGGCGGAATCGAGTTCTGCAACGCGAACAACATCCCCTTCGTCGCCGACTTCTCCCTGAACGCGGCCAATGAGCTGACCGTGGACCTCCTGAAATCACTGGGAGCACTCCGCGTGACCGCCTCGTACGACCTCAACATCGACCAGCTCGACGACTTGCTCGCCGCCTCGCCGAAAGACTGGCTGGAGGTCGTCATTCACCAGCAAATTCCCATGTTTCACATGGAATTCTGCGCCTTCTCGGCCTACCTCTCCAATGGCAAGCCGAGCCCGGAATGCGGCCGGCCTTGCGACCATCACGACGTGAAGCTCCGTGACCGCACCGGCGTCGATCACCCGCTCAAGGCGGACGTGGGTTGCCGGAACACGCTCTTCAACGCCACGCCCCAGAGCGCGGG
>JAYUFP010000024.1:0-8442 GCA_043738665.1 Isosphaeraceae bacterium | reverse complement strand
ATTTCTCAGTCTAGGAGGATACGAAGACCCGTATGCCCCGGGCCGGCCGCTCCATTCGGCGAGTTATCTGTTCTCGTATGCCCAGCCCTTCACGCACTTCGGGGTCATGACGACCTGGCACCTGACCGACCGGATCAACGTTTACAACGGCGCCGTCAACGGCTGGGATCGCTGGATCAACGCCAATTACCGATGGGGATATGCCGGAGGTTTAAGCTGGGACTCGAAAGACGAGCGGACCAATGCCACACTGACGTTCAACGTCGGCCCGAACCAGTTTCCAAGTTTCTTCGGGCCGAATTACAAGTTCGCCCCGAACGGAGTTCCCGCCCCGCCGTTCCTTGCGAATCAGCGCAATCTCCTCTACAAACAGGACGTCGCGTTGCTCATTTCCGGCGTGGTGACCCACGAATGGTCAGACCGATTGTCCATCGTGTTCGAATCCGACTTCGGCCGTGAATCGAACGTGCCGGGATTCGGGCCGGGGGGCACTCCGGACGACGCAATGTGGTACGGGGCCGCGGGTTGGCTCCTTTACCGGCTTCACGAGCGTTGGACCGGCGTTTTGCGCGCCGAGGCCTTCCGTGACGAACACGGCGTCCGGACCGGCTTCAACAATACCTACTATGAAACGACGCTCGGATTGATCTGGAAACCGCGACCATGGTTCTGGGTTCGACCTGAACTCCGGTACGACCGAACCCAAGGCACGCCCGTCTATGACGGCGGAACCTTACGGAGTCAGTTCACATTCGGCACGGACATGATCTTCCTATTCTAAGCGCGCAAAAAAGCCCGGTCGCCTGATAAACGATCGGGCCGATTGCTTCGAGGGGTCGCTCGGGGTCAGTCGTCGAGTTCCGACAAAAAGTCGTCGACCTCACGATTGATATGCCCCGATCCCGCGGCTTGAGTCGCCCGAGCCAACACGCGCGACAACCGGAATCGGCCGCTGCGTCTTTCTGGGATCACGCTGCGTTCGGGTCGGATCGGCTCCTGGCCCGGAGGTAAAGTGGTAGTCGGCGGGGCCTCGACCCCGCGCATTGGAATTCGAGATGAAACGCCGTTGCTACGGATGAGAAAGGCTCGGTCATGACCCGGCCTAGGTCTCTACAAAGAATGTGCGCTTGCCATCGGGCTCAACGCCAGTCGGGCATTCCCGAGGGTTGGATTCCGCCGAGGGGGATTTCGACGCGATTGTACCCGTCGGGATCGACCATGATCAGTCTCTGGCCTTCCCCGAATTTCTCGGCTTCGAGCGCCAGGTCGTAATGAACGATGGCGATTCGGGTTCCGTCGGGAGACCAGCAGGGCGGCGAGTGGCCCGTTCCGGTCGCGAGGATCTTCCGCCGTTCCAACGTCTTGAGTTCGATGACCCAGACCCCTCGTTGCTCCTCCGTCGATCCGTCCCAGTAAACCACATGGGTTCCGTCGGGAGACATCCGGGCGTACCGTGGATCTCCGTCCTCGGTGATCGGCTTCGCCTCGGTGCCGTCCGTTCGCATGATGTGGAGCTGACGCTCCTGTTTGGCGTTGCGGCTCGACACCGTCAGGAGCCACTTGCCATCGGGCGACCAACCCCAGATCCCGTATTTCGGCGGAATTTTCAGCTCGTGAAGGTTGGTGCCGTCTGCGTTCACGGAGAAGTTCTGGAAAATCCATGAATTGTCTTGGGGATTCGCATTGCCCCGGCCGAGGAGTAATCGCGTCCCGTCTTTAGACCATATTCCCGGGGTCCCTAACGGCGACGCCTCGAGTTTAAGGATGGCCCTGGGCGGCTCCGGCCGGGTCAGCGACGCGACGGAAATCTCGCCGTTACCCATGAACACCAGGGATTTCCCGTCCGGAGAAACACGTTGGTGCTGGATTCTCCCGAGCGCGACGACCTCGTGCTGTCCCGTCCTGGGGTCGAACGCCAAGAGTTCGGCGTTTTTCCCGTCGAGAATGTAAATCCGCGTTTCGCCGGCGGGACGCCGCGTCGGTTGATCATCGCCGGCAGTGGCGGCGGTGAGCGACGCGACGCCGATCAAGAGCGCCGCGGACGCGGGAAATAGCCGGTGGAATAAGCGAGTCAAGATGACCTCATTGCCAGTCGGGCATGTCGCTACCGTGGACATCCTTGAGCGGGATCTCGACGCGGTTGAGGCCGTCGGGATCGACCATGATCAGAGTGCCTTCCGTCACAGGATCGCCCTGTCCGGTCGCCCTTTCGAAGGAGATCACGGCGATCCGCTTGCCGTCGGGTGACCAGCACGCGGAAACGTGATCCTTTCCCGTCGCCACGATCCTGCGCCGCTTCAGCGTCGGGAGATCCACGATCCAGATTCCGCGACGCTCCTCGCTCGTCCCGTCGGTGTAGACGACGCTTTTTCCGTCGGGCGATAACCGGGTGTAGAACGGGTTTCCGCCTTCGGTGATCTGCTTCGGCTCGGTGCCGTCGGTTCGCATCATGTAGAGTTGCCAACCGATCTTGGCGTTGCGGCTCGACGCGGTCAGGAGCCACTTTCCGTCGGCCGACCAGCCCTGAACGCCGTCTTCGGGCGGGATCTTCAACTCGGTCGGGTTCGTGCCGTCGGCGTTGACCTTGAAGGACCGGAAGACCCAGGCGTTTTTCAACTGGTCGCGAGTACCCCGGCTGATGATCAGTTGGAACCCGTCGCTCGACCAGATGGGAGGGCTGCCGAACGCCGCCCCTTCGAGTTTGAGGACCTGTTTCGGCTCACCTTCTTTCAAAAGCGAGGTGACCCAGATTGCGTTCTCTTTCTCGAACGCGAAGAATTTCCCGTTGGGAGAGACGCGCGACCTCTGACAGTGCCCGATCACGGCGACCTCGTGGTCTCCCGTCTTCGGGTTGAACGCCAGGAGGGAGGCGTTCGGATTGGCGTCGTAGACGTAGATCCGGCTTTCATCGACGGGACGTCCCGAGGTCGTCCCGTCGCCAAAGGTCGCCGAAGTGAGGGCCACGGCCCCCAAAAAGAGGCCCGCGGTCGATCGCAGCGCCCGGAAGATCAAGCCCATCAAGATCACCATCACCTTCGTGAAGATAAGGAGGTCTTTACATGAACTCACCAGCCGTCGTTCTCTCCGATCAGTCGTCGAGATCGGAAAGGAACTCGTTGACCTCGCGATTGATGTGACCCGATCCCGCGGCCTGTGTCGCCCGCGACAACGCTCGGCTTGCTCGTGAGCCGGAGTCGGCGATCGGGTCTTCCTGTTGAGATGACGCCGCGTTCGGGTCGGACTGGCTTCGGGCACGGAGATACAACTTGATCGGCACGTCGTGGAACGGGAGTTTTTCCCGGAAGACGTTCAACAAGTAGCGCTGATAGGTCGCGTCGAATGCCGAGGGGTGGTTCACGAACAGGACCACCGTCGGAGGCGCCGTGCCGACCTGTGTGGCGTAGTAGATTCGCGGCACCTTGTTGTCGCGCGGCGACGGCGGGTGAGCGTCCACCGCTTCACGCAAGACCCGGTTGAGCGTGCCGGTTCCGACGCGTTTCTGAGTCTGTTTGAACATCGATTGCGAAAGGTTCAGCAACGCTTTCACGTTCCGCCCGGTCTGGCCCGTGATAAAGGCCAGCGGCATGTAGCTCATGTTCCGGAACGAATGTTGAACCGACTGCGCGAACCGCCCCATCGCCGAGGTCGAACCCGCGGGCTCGTTGGACATCAAGTCCCACTTGTTCACCGCGAAGATGCAGGGTTTGTACTGCTTGGCGATGTAGTCGGCGAGTTGCTTGTCGAGCCGGGAGATCCCCTGCGTCGGGTCGAGCAACAGCAAGACGACGTCGGACCTGCGGATCGACCGTTCGGACCGGTGGATCGAGTAGAAGTCCAGGCTGTCGCGGATCTTCGCCTTGCGACGGATCCCGGCGGTGTCGATCGCGACGAACGGCAGGCCGTCGAGCTCGAATGCGACATCGACGGAATCGCGCGTCGTGCCGGGGCGTTCCGAGACGATCATCCGCTCCGCCCTGGCGAGGGTGTTGATAAACGTCGACTTGCCGACGTTGGGCCGGCCCACCACGGCGACTTTCATGGCCGCGTCGGACGGCTTCATGTCGTCGCTCGGGGGAAGCAGGTCGTCGATGAGCTTGAGCAGGCCCTTCTTGTTCCGATTCTGTTCGACGGAGATCGCGATGGGCTTGCCGCGTCCGAGTTTGTAGAACTCGCCGCCGCGCATGTCGAAGGCCTCGGTATCGGCCTTGTTCATGACGAGGATGACGGGCGTGTTGACGTAACGGAGGCGCTGGGCGACCTCCTCGTCGAGCGGCATCAATTCTTCGCGGATGTCCACCACGAAGAGGATGAGGTCGGCCTCGGCGATGGCGGTTTCGATCTGACGGTTGACGTGTTCGCTGAGGTCGTCGCGATCGACCATCCCCACGCCGCCGGTGTCGATCAGCTCGAAGAACCGGGGGAACTCGTCGTCGTTCATTTGGGCCAGGGCGCTGACGCGGTCTCGGGTCACCCCGGCGACGTCGTCAACGATCGAGATCCTTCGCCCGGCCAGCCAGTTCAACAGGGAGGATTTGCCGACGTTGGGTCGGCCGATGATGACCACTTTCGGAAGAGCCATGACGCAAACCGCACCTTTTCGCCAGATGCCGTGGCAAGGCCCGCGTGTCGGACACCCGCGGAAGAGAAGAAAGGAAAGTATAATGCCGTGAGCGATGCTAAGTCCGAGCGTCGGGCCTTTCCGTCGGAAACCTTTGGGGTTTCACGACTCCCATTATAGAGGACAATCGTCCGATGACAATCGAAAGTCGCTCAATCTGCGAGGTTGGGAGAGAACGGGAGGCCAAAATCGGTCCGTTTTTTCGTCTTTGTTCGGTAAACGTTTACGTTGATAAAAAGCGACCGCTTCGTTCAGGGCCCGCTTGAGCGGCGATCGCAGTGTGCGGAACGGATTAAACAGCCGATCTCGACGTGACACTTTGGCGTACGACCACAGTTCTTCAAAAGAACCCATTGACCGATGGCGGAACGTGCTCTCGATGTCGGCGACGGCCTCTCGGTACTCGACGGGGTCGCGCTCGTCGCTGGGGCGGCGGTCGCCGCTGTGCATGTCAGGGGACTGACCGAGGAGGAGCTTCTGGGACCCGGGTGGGTGGTGATCGGGATCACGTTCGCGTGGGTCGCCATGACGGCCGCGGGTCCGTTCATTTACCTCGTGCGACGTCACGTCCGCAAGCCCCAAGGGTATCCGCGCGTCGGGGATAAACTGTGGGCGCTGATGGGTGTTCCCTGGCTGCTGACAGCGCTCCTGCGGAACACGCCCGACGGCGTCGCCTCCTCTCAGGAATCGCTCGTGAACGGCGGCCTGGCTCTGGGTCTGGCCACCGTCTGCTTGATCGCGGTCTCGGTGGTCTGGGGGACCTGGGTGATGGTCACTCCGGAGCAGGCTTCCGAGACCTTCAAGGGTCCTTGGTCAAACCGACTTGGGCTCATACTGGCGATCGCGTGGCCCGTGCAATGCGGTGTGGGGATGGTGGTGGCCGGTTAGGTCGGGTAGAGTCGGTCGGGGACAGGGTGGCTAAGGAACTGGCCGGGAATCACCACCGGATGGCGGAGGACCGATGGCGGATGGCCGTTGATCGAGGGAGTCGGCGTCTTTTCATTCGGGCATTGGCCATCGGACATCGGACATCCGCTCGCCATCCGCCATCCGCCATTGGGAGCCTGTTCCCAGACCGCTTCTGAGCACGAAAGCGTGAACCGATGACCTCCGAAACCCATCCGCCTGGATTCCACTTGCTCGACGCCATCGCGCTGGTGGTCGGCTATGGCGTCGCCTCGTTGCTGGTTCGGGCGTACTGGCCGCGGAACGAAACGCCCGACGCCTGGGCGGTGGTCGTCATCGGGTTTGTCTACATGTGGTTGGGACTGGCGATGAGCGGGCCGGTCGTCTTGTTGATCCGAAGGCCCGCATCGACGCCGACGGACGACGACGACCGCGCCGCCGAGCCGCGAACCTGGGCCGAGCTCGCCTGGATGTTGATCGGTTTCTACTGGATCATTCTCACGATCCTGGTGGTCCCGGTGCGAGTGCAGGGCACGCGATTTCTGGACAGTGCGTTTCTTGGGGCATTTCCCGTCGTCGCGGCGGTGCTGCTCCGGCTCTTCGGGATGAAGCTGGCCAAAGGATTCGCAGGCCGGGGACGCCCCTCGTGGACTCACCGCGTCGGCGTGGGATTACTCTGGTCGTGGCCGTTCGCGTGGGTGGGGTTGATCGTGTTGGGGAAGACGTTGCTATGAGACGTGAGCGCGCGGCCGGACTTCGCGCAATCTCATCAACGTTTGTTCTCTCTCGGGGACCGGCCGTGTTTCGCGTGGCGAGCTGCACCGTCGTGTCAAGCCGATCGCTTCGAAATAAGTCGTCGAACGACATGGCCTTTCCACATCCAAAGTCCCGAAAGGACAATGACGGGAGCGAAGACAAACCGAACGGCCGGTGCGTAGTTGGGAATTTCTTCAAACGGACTATAAACATAACCGAGTATCGGAATGCCAAAGACAATATGAATCCAGCGAAGAATCGACCGTTTGGTGCCTTCACTCATCGTTTAATCCCCTGCCATTGAGAATTTGCCGCGTCCATTTTTCGACCCTTGACTCTCGACGCGACGACGTCGATCTCGCCGGACGGGGTTGCCGTCGCTGTGCCCGGGCCTCCCGACCGCGCCCCGGGTAAGACGGGGATGCGTCGCCGACCCGGGCCGGTTCCAAAAAGTGCGGGGGATCAGGGTCCGCGGGCCGAAGGCGACAAGCGTATCGAAAGATCGACGCGATTCGTAAAGAAACGGCGTGTGCGGGCGAATTCGTCAGTCGATCAGACCGACGCGGGCACGACATCCCGATCCTCTCGTGATCATGGTCCTTGAGCGGCGGGCGGCGCTCCCGGAATGATTCCTAGACGGCGAAGTGCAAACTCGATTTTTCCATAGAATTTCAGGTGAGCCTCCGCCAGTTCTGCTTCTAAGTCAATGTGAGGCGCTGAAGGATTGTTCTTGTCAGCCCAGAAGTCTGAGCTGTTGGTGCTGACGAAGAGCGCGGGTTGTTTGGACCCGGCGGCATGAAGCTGGCGGGATATCTCCAAATAATGCTCAAGATGGATAGAGTCTTTGATCTCCTTCTTGTGAGACGGCCGCCTCTTCTGTTTTACCCGGTCGATGGCTCTCATTACGCAAGCGTTGTCCTCATCGAGAACAACGGCACCTTGGATCAACGATTCACCCAGTGAGGTGAGCGAGTCAATCAACTGAGGGTCTTCGTAAGTCGGGGCCTGCGTCAACAGTGGCGAACCCACCCGATCACAAGTTTTATGGATTTCGAGGATCCGTCGGTCAGTGTCGGTAATCCACTCCGCCATTTCCTGCCGGACTTGTTCCTTGTTCTGACCCCATTCGATCACCACGAGTGAAGTCACGATGAGTTGGACACGATCGGGGTCGGTGACCACGATCTCAGACAGACGCCGACAACCGTCGATCAAGTCGGTCTGCGAACGCATACCCGCCCGAATGATGTCCAACGGCACGCATGTGTCCAGAGCAAGAACTGGCCGTTGGTTCGCGGCCAGCGCCTCCACTGCATCGGCGATACGCGTCATCTGTCGGCTCGGTCCTCTTCATAGACGGAGAGAAGCGAGCGACCGAGTTCGTAGTCGTCAATAAGGCGGGAACGTCGCTCTTCCGGCCAGCCTTCGCCTTGGAGCCAGTCTGAAAGCATGCTTGGCTCGATCACCGCGTTTTCAAGATGAGTGCGGGCGATGAAGACCTGCCACCGTTGCATGTCGAGCGGGTGAAGCATTCCCTTGTTCGCCATCGCCGAGAAGACTTTCAATCGCCTCATCGAATCGGTAGACAATACATCCTCGAGAGTCGGATCCCGAGGTGATTGATAGCTGAAGATGTGCCGCTTCATGCCGTTCAGTAACGGTTCGATGAATGTTTTCTCGAAATTTTCCAGGATCTGATTATATTGGCCTACATCCATCGATTTTTGAGCCTTGAGCGGGATAATCGAGGACACATGGAGTTCACTCGCCCCGCGGGACTCCAGCCAGATCGCCACGTCCCCCAACTTCGGAGCGAAGTTCTTGGTGAAGCAGTACGCACCCGCTTTCGCAGAGCGCACTTTTCGCATCCGCTCCTCGATATCGCGGCTTCGCGTCCAGCCTACTGGAGGCTCTGACTCAAGGCGACGAAGAATTTCGCTGGAATCTGAAGGCGAGAATCTGACGATGAGTTCGTTTGGAATTGCCCGGGAGGGCTCCGGTCGGCCTCTCCCGCCACGCCATTCAGATACCAGACCGTCCAAGATTTCTTGAACTCGTTCGACATCTGCGTCCTGACCCAGATCGATGACGGAGAGGGCCGGCCGCCCGTCGAGCATGACCGCGTCATCGTCGGTCTCAAAGTGAATGCCTCGAGCCCGAAG
>JAYUFP010000023.1:0-2768 GCA_043738665.1 Isosphaeraceae bacterium | reverse complement strand
CGGGCTAACGGCCCCGAGAGGACACGATGGCGATTATTTATACGGCTCGCGCGAATCTCGCGAAGCCAGCTCATAGCGACCTGAACTGGGATGCCGCGCTGAACGCCAACGCGGACACCGCCGACGCCGTTCAGGCCGTCGGGGCGCTGAACGTCGTGTTCGCGGAAATCCCATCAGCCACGCTCAATGTGGCCGTCTCGGCGGGAGTCTTCCGCAAGTCGGACGGGACGCTCATCACCTATGCCGGCACGGCCGGGTTCGCGGTCACGACGGCGATCAACAATTTCCTCTGGCTGACCGACGCGGGCGTGCTGACGCTCGGCACCGGTTGGCCCGCGAGCACCTTTCACGTCCGCCTGGCGACAGTGCTGGCGGGGGCGACCACGATTACCTCGATCGCCGACGCCCGCGTGCCGTTCGCGTCGGGCGGCGCGAACCGCAACACGGTCTATCTCGCGCTGACGGGCGGCACGTTCGCTGATGGCGCGGGCGTCGTGACGATCGGTTGCGGCACAACGAACGGCACGAAGTTTGGCGCGGGCGTCAACGATAAATTCAGCTTCTTCGGGGCCGCGCCGATCGTTCAACCCTCGGGCGCGTCGCAAGCCGCGATCGGAACGCTGGCGACGGCCACACTGACGGACAGTACGGGCGGCACGGCCACGACGACGCTCGCGGCGGGCATCACGGACACGGTCGCGAAGAACGCGATTGCGAGCCTGGCGGCGCAGGTCAACAACGCCCTGACCGACCTGAACACCCTCAAGACGCTGGCGAACGCGAACCGGACGGCGCTGGTGGCGCTGGGGCTGGAGAAGGGGTCGGCGTGATGTTGGGATGATACTTCGCGCTCATCGCGGATTCGGCTAAGTCGCCATCCCTGAGGGCGAGTTTTAATCCGAATTCGGCAAGGCGTTCCTCGATAAAGTAAGCAGTCGAAACGCCGATGCCTGGAAGTTCCACGATGTCTTCTTTAGACAACTCCAGCACATCGCTCGTCGTCTCGCAATTTAGATAAGCGAGCGCCTTTTTTGCTCGGATTGACTGTCCCGATCCTGAATCCAGGATTTTGCTGATTGACGGAAGGTCAGAGTTTGTTTCGCGATTTCGGTTGCGTTTCAGATTCGCGGCGTAGGCGGGAAAGTTGGGATGCTCGCCGCACCAGGCAGCTGATTCTGTTGACGGCCACGCTCCGTCAAAAGCGTGGCCAGAACCACCATCTTTAATGTCGATTGCAACATAGCTTGACGTGGGCAGCACGGCCGGAAAGCGGCGGCATCTACCTGTTTCGTCGTCGTCGTCCCAGTACGGGCACGTCTTGCAAGTCGGCCGTTCCATTCGCATCACCTTCCTTTCTCGCCTGATCTTATCACATGAGCGCCTCAATCTCCTACGACTCCGGTCCCGTCCCGCTCGCACGGCCGTCGGCGGCGCTGGCGGTCTATCGGTACGACCCGACGGGGACGGACTTCGGCTCGAAATTCGAGTTGTTGCCGAACGTCCGCTGCCTCGGAATCCAGAAGCGCGAAGGGGCCGACCCGTGGTCCGCGCGGTTCCGGTACGTCTTCAACGACCCACTGGCCGACGCGAGCGACCCGCAACGATTCGAGGAGGTCTACCCATTCAGTGCGACCGGCCCGCGCGTCATCAAGCAGGACGACCGGCTCTATGTGCGAGCGTACAGGGAGGACGGTTATTCGGAAGTGCTTTTTGACGGCTTCGTGCAGGCCCCGCAGGCCGACCTAGGAGCGGAGACGGAAACGGTGTCGTTCACGGCGCTGGGGACGATGATCCGCGAGTGGGATAATCCGCTATTCGGGGCGCTCGTTCGAGACGCCGACACGCCGATGACGACGGACCTCGACTACCAGACCGACCTGCCCGCCCGGTTCAATCCCGACGGCCACCCCAACGCGGTGCCGTTCGATTATTGGTCGGGCACGGCACCGGCGACGTACCCGACCTTCCTTGGACCGTTCCACCCATCTAATAAAATCAACGGCGTCGATGTCATCTCGTGGAAGCTGAACACGGCGATCCGTTACATCGTCGCGATCGGCAATGAAGAGGAAGACTACCTCAAAATCGGCGACCTGACTTATCTCGCCAACCTGCTTCGCGCGGCCGTCGCCAAGTCGGCGGACGATGGCACGATCAACATGGATGATGATACGTCGCTGACCTGGGAATTGATCCCGGTGGAAGACTTGGACGTGACAGGTTCGGTCTGGCCCGAAGCCGTCGTGCGAGTGATCGACCCGCACGGGTTCGGCTTCAAATTCCAGCTTGCCGACGACAAAACCGGACCCTCGGGCGCGGCTTTGACCCCGTCGGACGGCGAGTTTGGCGAGCCGAAGTGGTCGTGGATCATCTACCGCAAAGACACAACGTCGCCGACGAAACTGATCTACTTGCAAGAGGCCCTCAACCCCCTCGACCCGTCTCAGACCAACATCGGCGAGATCGCCCTGTCGCGGGACTCGAAAGAGATTGTGAATCGGATCATCATCGACGCCAAGCCGATCGCTTACGAGGCGTCGTTCGTGCTCGCGCCGTTGTTCGTGGTCACGGCCGGGGACACGGACCCGACGGTCCTGAAAACGCTCATCGACGGCAATCCCGGATTCACCGGGGCGGCCCGCACGAAATATCGAGAGTGGGGCTTTGACGAGTGCGGTGAAGGCTACTGGAGCTTCGCCAGCCACGCGACGGTCAGTTCCGTGCCCGGCGACCTCACGAAACTCTTGAACCCAGACGACGACAAGCCC
>JAYUFP010000022.1:0-2770 GCA_043738665.1 Isosphaeraceae bacterium | reverse complement strand
GCAAGTGCCGGACCTTCGGACGCCGTACGTCGAACTTTATCATCGCTTCGTTCCTCGTCGCCTCAATGCACGCGTTCCCAAAGCTCATCAAACGTACCGCCGGTCGGCACCTTGCCGAAATGAAACCAGAGCTTGTCCTCAAGCTTGAAGGTGCCCGTGTAGTCTTTCCCGACGGCCGCGCGCAAATCCGGGCTGTTGGAATATTCGATCTGTGCTTTATATTTCCCATCTTTGATCGAATAGACGCCGCCCCCCGAACGGATCACCTTCCCGGTCGCGGGGTCGAACGAGAGCCAGAAGTAGTGGCCTGCGGACAAGATCTTGTACTCGTCGTACGGCGGTTGCCGGAACTCCCGGCCTCCTTTGCCGTCGATGCCGACGATCCGCCAGATGCCCTCGACTTGATCCGTTTGATCCAGGACGTCATCGGCGGCATCTTTGGACAGACGCCTTTCCGCGGCGTCGACCCGGGCAAGAACGGCCCGCGTCTTGCGAAGTTTCTCCTCGGCCGAGCGGACCGTCTCCTCAGCTTCCTTTACCGCCGCGCGAGCGTCGGAAAGTGAAGGGGTCGGCTTATCCGTTGACTGTGCCCGGCCGACTCCGCTCGCCATGATCGCGACGGCGAGGAAGAACCCCGCGGCCATCCCCATCAACGTGGCGATACGCGTGTTCGTACGGCCATCCGACATCGCTTGCACTCCTGGTCATGTGTTCGAGATTCACGGGGCGTAATCGACCGCGCTCCCGCGCTTTCACGCCGCCACTTTCATCCAGTAGATCTGTTGGCGGTCGCCGCGGATTCGCACGTCTTCAAGGAGCGGGCCGAGTTCGGGTTTCGCCAGTCCCTTGTAGCGGGCTTTTCCGTTGATCCGGACCTCAAATTTCCGTTTGAAATCGATCAACTTGGGGCTAAGCCAGACGTCCACCGCCACTCCGGCACTTGTGATGTTGATCAGGTTGCTGACGCTGCTGGTTTTCATCGAGAGCGTCGCCGGTTTCAGGTTGGCGCCGAAGGGTTCCACGGCCTCGGGGGCGGTGGATCGACCCTTGGCGAACTCGCGGATCACGACGCCGAAGAAGCGGTTGTCACATTGACGGGCCGACACCACGCTGAACGCCTTGGGGTAAGGATCGCGACGCCTTCGGTCCATCCACTCGAACGTGGCGGGCGCTTCCTCCGGGAGGTCTTCCAGGCCGCGCTGAAGGTATTCGAGGTAGGTGACGTCCCACGCCTTCAGGATCATCGGCTTGAGAATCCGGTTGAACACGACCTCATTGGACGCGGGAGCGAGGTCCCCAAGCGCGACGTAGAACGGCGTCAGCTCGGTGTTCGGCAGGTAACGGTTTACATATTTGAAGGGCAAACCCGAGATCACGACGACCCCGGCGAAGAGGTCGGGATGGGCAAGGCCGAGATCCCAGGCCATGTTCGCGCCAACGAGTTGGCCTCCGAGAAAAACGCGGTCGCTGTCGATGGCGAACCGCTTCTTGGCGTCCCGAAGAGCCAGTTCGACCGCGGCGTGCTCGCTCTCGGTGTACTTATACTCGGTTTCCTGCGGAGTCAGGCGGTATTCCGGGGCGATCACGATGTAGCCGTGACGCGCGGCCTCGGCTGACCACCAGGCGACGGCCCCGACCGGGCCTTTGCCGTCGTGAAGCGCGACGACCGACGGATAACTTCGCAGAGGGTGGTATTCGGGAGGGAGAACTACCGTGTATTCGGTCGGGACCGCGTTGTCGTCGTCGAGAACCCGCAGGAGCCCGGGCTTCGTATCGGTCGCGACGTCCTCGTTTCTCGGCGGCGGCATTCGTTGAATCAATCGCGTGACGACGTCGGCCTTCTTGATGGCGACGGGCATCGATTCGTCGGCGGGAAGGCCCGAGCTTTCCAGGCTCGAGAGGAGAGCTTCTCGGGACGGCCCGTCGCGAGACGCGAGATAGAGCTGGACTTGGTCGCGCATCGTCCAGAGCGTCAAGGCGACGTCGAGATCCTCCACCGCGGCGTCGGGTCCGACGACATAGCCCGACATTGCCAGGGCGAACAAGGCTCGCGGCGTTTTGGCCCCTTCATCGCGGACTTTCTGCCAGGCAAGGAACCGGTCCCGAACCGCCTCGGGGGCTTCCTTGAGGGCCTTCAGGGTCTCGATGATCGGCTTTTTCCAGGCTTTACGGGTCGCCTCGGGGAGTTTCTCGGAGAGACCGCGGAGGTCGTCGGCCAGGGCCGTGTCGGCGTTGGCCCGCGCGATTCCGACGCGGCGGAGTTCGTCGACCTGGGAGATCAGATCGGCGGGAACGTCCTTTTCCGGAAACGTCTTCAACAAGGCCGACGCGTCCTTGTACTGCTGCGCGTGGCGAAGCCGGTCGATCGCGGAACGGGTCTCCACGGCTTCGAGCCTCACCACCTGATCTCTCGTCGCGGCGACACGATCGCGGAGATCGGCGTCGTCAGGAAAATCGTGGAGGATCTTCGTCAGCTCGGCCCGCGCTTCGGCATACCAGTTCGCCTGAATCAGGAACCTCGCGACTCGGACCCGCTCAATTTTATTCTTTTGATCGACCTTGGCGAGAATGCCCAGGATGATCGGCCGAGGAACCTGAGACGTCGAGAGTTGTCCTTTCCAGAAGCCGTCGACTCCGCGCGTCTTGACGAGCTGCGGCCCCATCTTGTAAATCGCCTGCTCCATCCGGATCAATTTTCCCTGGCGCGAGCCTTCGTACGCGAACGGACGTCGACCGCTCGTGTTCCAGGGCTCGGAGGTCACGCTGATGA
>JAYUFP010000021.1:0-2770 GCA_043738665.1 Isosphaeraceae bacterium | reverse complement strand
CGGCTGAAAGCTGCCTGGGACGATGGCTACCTACTGCGAGTATTGTGCGGAAATGCCTGTAATTAGGTGCGCCAGCCCTGGTCCCCTTCACCGTCTGGCTGTCGATGCTCGCGGTGGATGGACTCGACTCCCGCTCTGCGGCCACCCGGACCTTTTGGCGGAGTGCGTCCAGGACAACCGGCCAGGTGTCGTCCTCGCGCCATCGCTTGAAGTGGCTGTACACCGTGTTCTTGTGGGGGAAGTCATGAGGAAGCATGTCCCACTGGCAGCCGGCGCGGGTGATGTAGAAGATCGCGTTGAGAATCTCGCGAATGTCGTGGACGCGCGGCCGACCGGTCTTGTGGACCGGGACCAACGGTTCGACGACGGACCATTGTTCGTCGCTGAGATCGGACAGGTAGGGCTTACGCATCGGGGCATGCTCCGTCGCCGGCGTGTCGTGCGGACCTCCTGTAGCGACAAGAGCTTACGATATCCGACTGTTATCACATAGCCTTTTAGCCACCCTGGACTCAGTAGTATTAGGCCGGCCCGGAGGGACCCCCGAGCGGGACGGGCGGGAGATCGTCCGGGGGCAGGCCGGTCCCAGGCTCCGAGGGGAGCGGTCTGGGCGTTCCGCCGTCGCCGGCCATCGCTGCCACGGCCACCATCGGCAGACCGCCGAACAGGGACGAGGGGCTCAACTTACGTTCGAGGCTCTCCGGTGCGTAACGGGGATTGCGGTATCTTCGCACGGGTATGTTTCCAAAAGTGGGACGCGAATTTTGGCGGGCGGCGTCGCCCGCTGGGTGTGCCCCAGCCTTGGGTCACCCTAGGCAACCTAGTACACTTTCTGGGGCGTGCGTCATCGACGTTTCGGAGAAATTCCTGCTCGTCACGGGTTTTGGGGAGAGAATCGGATGTCCAGGTGAGGTGGGTGACGGCTCGGTGGACTTCCCCACCTATGGCGGGCACCGGGTTAGGAGCGTAAGCTTGAACCCTGGAGTCCACCGATGGCGAAGACACGACGAACATTCACACCCGAGTTCAAGGCCCAGGCCGTCAAGCTCGTCACCGAGCAGAGCAAGAGCCTGGCCGAGGCCGCCCGCGACCTCGACCTCGGCGAGAGCATGCTCCGGGCCTGGAAGCAGGCCCTGGCCAAAGGGCGGTGACCACGCCTTCCCCGGCAAGGGGAATCCGCCCGCCTTGGAGGAGGAACTGCGACGCGTCCGTGCCGAGGTCAAGCGGCTCACGATGGAGCGCGACATCCTGAAAAAAGCGACGGCCTTCTTCGCCAGGGAGTCGTCATGAGGTACGACTTTGTCGAACTCCACCGGGACAGATGGCCGGTCCGGCTAATGTGCCGGGTTCTGAACGTCTCACCCGGGGGCTATTACGACTGGCGGGGGAGGCCAGGCAGGACGCGTTGGTCGTCGCCATCAAGGCGATCCATGGTGCGGTCAAGGCCCGCTACGGCAGCCCGAGGATTCACGCCGAGCTAGTCGCTCGGGACGAGCCCTGCTGCGCGAATACCGTGTCCCGGCTGATGCGCCGGGAGGGGATCGCCGCCAAGACGAAGCGGAAGTTCCGGGTCACGACCAACTCGAATCACGGCCGTCCCGTGGCCGAGAACGTGTTGAATCGTCAGTTCGAGCCGGTGGCTCCGAATCGGGCCTGGACGGCCGACATCACCTATGTGGCGACCGGCGAGGGCTGGTTGTACTTGGCGGCCGTGGAGGACCTCTATTCGCGGAGGATCGTCGGCTGGTCGATGGGCCCGCGGATCGACCGCCGGCTGGTGGTCGACGCCCGCAACTCTAGCGGCCGTCGCCGTTTGATCGACCCGACCACGTGCGAACGCGACTACACCTCGGCCGAGGCCGAGTTCATGTCCGCCATGCAGGCGTACAAGCAGAGCAGCGGGCGGATGTTCCCGACCTGGAGCGAGGTTCTGGAGGTGCTTACCGGTCTCGGCTACGTCAAGGCCGATGACGCCTCGCTGTAAGCGTCATCCCCACGACCCGTGCAAGCCGCCCCCCGCACTCGGGATTCCGCCCCGTCGGCGGGAAACCGTCGCAATCACGACCCGGCTTACCCGCGCTCGCCCTCACGGCCGGATCGACCGGCATAGCCTCAGATATGAACCGAACATAATCCCCATTATCGGACCATCCGCCGGCTCTCCTCCGGCGCGTCAGGTCCGGGGTGAGATCTCGCACCGCTCGTCGCCGGGACCGCCGCAACGGGCGAATCTTTCCCTGCCGGTTGCCCGCCTCGGCCGCCGGCCATATCCTTGAAAAGCGACGTCCTTCCCCGAGCCTGTCCCCCGCGAGGCCCTTCCAGTGAACGCACCCGGCACCCCCCCGGCCGTATTGCTCTCGGTCGTCATCCCCTGCTTCGACCAGCTCGAATTCACCCACCACACTGCGTCGCGGCCCTGGCACGCCACACCCGCGCACCCTGGGAGCTGATCGCCGTCGACAACGGTTCCACCGACGGCACCGCCGCCTATCTCGCCGGCGTCCGGCACGCCGCCCCGTTCCGGGTCGAGGTGGTCGCCAACCTAGAAAACCGCGGCTTCCCCGCCGCCTGCAACCAGGGGCTGTTGGAGGATCGCGATGGGCGCAATCGGGAAAAACAAAGGGGGACGTAGCGGAATGGCATTAAGCTAAGGATAATTCGAAGCGGCCAAGGGGCTTGAGAAAAAAAGGGCCTCCCGGCACGATGGTGTTGCTTGACGACCCCACCATGCTAGGAGGCACCCTGATGCATCACCGGATTGATACCATTC
>JAYUFP010000020.1:0-23398 GCA_043738665.1 Isosphaeraceae bacterium | reverse complement strand
AGGGGTTCACCGTCACGGGTAAGGGCGTGGTCTCGGCCAAGCCGAACCGTTTGGAAATCGAGTTGGACGTTTCCGCCGCTTCGGAACTCTCCGCCGATGCGATCGTCAAATACCGAGACGCCAAGAAACGACTGCGGGACGCATTCGTCGACCTGAAACTCAACAACGTCACGGTCGAGGAACGCGGCCTCCTCGTTGACCAGAAAGGGGCACAGATGAACCCCTATTACTTCGACAATCAGCCCAACCGCAAGTCCAAGGTGGAAGTCCAACTCACTCGGAAACTCGTCGTCAAATGTTCCGACATCCGCAAGCTGGACGAGGAAGCCCTACTCCAACTCGTCGCGAAGCTGCTGGATGTCGCCCAGGATGCCGGCGGGAAGATCGGAGGCGAGAACGATTTCAATCCCTACTATTACAATCCGTACAACCGCTCCTCCAATGGGCTCGTCAAGTTCATCCTCGACGACTACGACAAGCTCGAAGAGGATGCGTACGAGAAAGCGATCGCCGATGCCGAGTCGCGTGCAAGCCGGCTCGCGAAGCTGAGCCGCGTGAAACTAGGACCGGTCACCGCGGTTCGCGAGGCATCATCACCGCGCGATCGACAGATAGCGACTGAAAACGAGGTGCCTCGTAAGCGTCTCGAGTCGTCTCGGTTCCAGGAGATCGCGGTGCGGGTGGACTTGATGGTCCGCTTCGGCGTGACTCCGAATCCCGACGCCAAGGGAAGGGCCGGCGCACCATGAGGCTTCAAAATCCAGCCCGGGGCCGGTCGCCTGGCGTACGATTATTCACCCGCCGCGACTTCTTGTCCTTTTGCGGGGCGGCTCCGCTGGCCGGAGCGGGACTGCTCGGCCTGTTCGCGGGGCACGCGGGGGCGCAGGCTCACGAGGTTCTTCCCAAACACGTCACGACTGAGGTCCTGAAAGCCGTCACGAGAGGGCTCGACTACTTGGCCGCGCAACAGTCCGACGACGGGTCGTGGATCACCGGCGGCGGGCAGGCGTATCCCGTGGCGATGACCGGGCTGGCGGGCACCGCCTTCCTCGCTCATGGCAATTCACCGACCCGTGGTAAATACTCAAGGAAGGTGCAGGGGGCGGTCGAGTTCCTGGTCCGCTGCGCCACGCCGACGGGGCTCATCACCGGCCCTTCGCAGGACAACGGCCAGCCGATGCACGGGCACGGCTTCGCGCTGATGTTCCTGGCCTCGGTCTATGGCATGATCACCAAGGAATCGCTGCGCCGCCAGGTCGCCGAGACGATCCGCAAGGCGGTCGCGCTGACCAGCCAGGGCCAGAGCGGGCAGGGAGGTTGGACTTACATCCCCGGCGGCGGTGACGAAGGATCAGTGACGGTCACGCAGGTCCAGGCGTTACGCGCAGCGCGGAACGCGGGGTTCCTCGTCCCCGCGGCGGTCATCGAGGAGTCTACGAACTACCTGGAGAAGTGCCGGACCGCCGAGGGCGGAATCCAGTATTCGCTCCGCTCCGGCGGGGGGTCCCGACTGCCGATCTCGGCCGCCGCCGTGGCGACGCTCTACAACGCCGGCAAGTTCGACGGCCCGATCGCCATCGACTGTTTGAAATACGTCTGGGGCCAGTTCCAGGCGACCGAGGGGTGGAACAAAGGGGGCGGACACGCCTACTACTCCCACTTCTACGCCGCCCAAGGGTTTTACATGGCCGGTAACGAATATTGGGATAAGTACTTCCCCGCCACGCGCGACCAGTTGATCACGATGCAGTCGGGTGACGGCTCGTGGAACGGCGACGGGATCGGCCAAATCTACGGGACGTCCATCGCCGTCATCATCCTCCAACTTCCCTACAAATACCTTCCGGTTTTCCAGCGATGAGGAATTTTTCCCCACCGTAGCGTGCGTCCTTAACGACGCACACTGTTTTTTCCCGGCAGACGTGATCACAAGAAAATGGCGCGTCTTTAAGGACGCACCCTACATAATTCCGTCGCTTCGTGTCACGTTGAATGAGTGATAACATCCTTGGCTGAAAGTATTTCTGGCTCCCTCTCCCTGCGGGAGAGGGTTGGGGGAGAGGGTCTTAGGTAAACGACTCATTGCCACTTTTCGAGCAGATCTGAAGTCCAATAAACCCTCTCCCCGGCCCTCTCCCGCAGGGAGAGGGGGAGGGATCTCATTGCGTTGCATTGTGTTACGGCTCATTCAAGGGTATTGGGTCAAGGCATCGCCTCCGTTTCCGAGAGAAATCGGGAAGTGATTTCCGGCCGATTCCTATTCCCACGGGTTGTCTGTTGACAGTGATCCGTGATCCGCCAACGGGTATTCCTACGGACTCCAAGAAAAGGATGCGATCTTGAGCACCGCGACTGAAGAGCTCGACCTCGCAGAACTCGACGAACTGCGTACCGCCCACCAGGATATCCGCCAACAAATCAGCCGGCAGATCGTGGGACAAGACGATGTCGTCGATCAGTTGCTGATCGCCGTCTTCGCCCGAGGCCATTGTATTTTGGAAGGGGTTCCCGGCCTCGCCAAGACCTTGATGGTCAACTCTCTGGCGCAGTCGCTCTCCCTGGGGTTCAATCGGATCCAGTTCACTCCCGACCTGATGCCCAGCGATATCACCGGGACCGAGGTCTTGTACGAGGATAGGAACAGCGGCGCGCGGGAGTTACGGTTCGTCCGAGGGCCGGTCTTCGCGAACCTGATCCTGGCCGATGAGATCAACCGGACCCCTCCGAAAACTCAGGCCGCGCTGCTGGAAGCGATGCAGGAGCGCCAGGTGACTGTCGGCGGTCACCGTCATGTGCTCCCCGACCCGTTCTTCGTCCTCGCGACGCAGAATCCGATCGAGCAAGAGGGAACTTATCCGCTTCCCGAGGCCCAGCTCGACCGGTTCCTCTTCAAGATTTACATCACCTACCCGACACCCGAGGAGGAGCGGCGGATCTATCGGATCACCACGTCCGCGGACCTGCCGGAGATCACCCCGCGGATCTCCGGAGAGCGGATCGCGAGTTTGCAACGCTTGGTCCGCCGCGTGCCGGTCTCCGACCAGTGCATCGACTACGCGATGGACCTGGTCCGCGCGACCCGCGGGCCTGAGCACGGCGGCCCCAAGTACATCGGCGAATGGGTCTCCTGGGGCGCGGGGCCTCGGGCAGGACAGGCCTTGATCATCGCCTCGAAGGCCAGGGCGGCTCTGAGCGGCAGGCCAAGCGTCTCGGTCGACGACATCCGTGCCGTCGCCAGGCCGGTCCTCCGTCACCGGCTCGTCATCAACTACAACGCCCAGGCGCTCGGCGAGACGAGCGACACGATCATCAAGAGATTGCTGTCCGAGATCCCCGTCAGGAAGGGAGCCGCCGATGCCGCCGTCGCGGACGTATTCCGATCCTGACGCCTTCGCCCCGATCGCCGACCTGGCGCTGCGGTCGCGCCGGCTCGTCGAAGGGACGATCAGCGGTCAGCACCGTAGCCCGTTCCACGGGTTCAACATCGAATTCGCCGCCTACCGCGAATACACCCCCGGCGACGACCTCCGCCGGCTCGACTGGCGGGTCTTCGCCCGTTCGGACCGCCATTATGTCAAGCAGTACGAGGAAGAAAGTAACGTCCGGGTGAACTTCGTGGTCGACGGCAGCGCGTCGATGGCCTACCGAGGTTCCAAATCCGCCCTCTCGAAGTTTGATTACGCCGCCACCCTGGTCGTTTCCCTCGCCATGCTCCTGTCCCGCCAGCAAGACCCTGTCGGCCTCGTTCTCTTCGACGAAGACGCGACGACCGTCTTGCCGCCAAGCGCGACACAGGGGCAAGTCACCGTGATGACGGACCTCCTCCAAAAGTGTGCCCCGGCGCGGAAGACCGAACTCGGCAGCCTCCTTCACTCGCTCGCCGGACGGGTTCGCCGCCGCGGGCTCATGGTCATCGTCTCCGACCTGTTCACCGACCTCGACGCCGTGTACGACGGCCTCAACCGCTTTCGGTTCCTTGGCCATGAGGTGCTCGTGATGCAGGTGCTCGACCGCGACGAGATCAAGCTGCCGTTCGAAGGGCCGACGGTCTTCCACGACATCGAAGGCGACGAGGAACTCTTCGCCGAGCCCGAGGCGTTCCGACAGTCCTATCGCCGGGCGATGCATGAGTTTTTGGACGGCGTCAGTAAAGAATGCGGCGGGCGTGGCTATGACCACGTCCGGTTCTTCACCGACGAACCCCTCGGCAAATCGCTCAGCGCTTTCCTTCACGCCCGCGATGAGTCGGCCAGCCTTGGCGGACGGTCCTGAACGATGTTCACCCTACTCAACCCACTCCTGATCTGGGGCACGCTGCTCGGTGCCATCCCCATCATCATCCACCTGCTGAACCGTCGCCGGTTCCGTCGCGTGGAGTGGGCACCGATGCGCTATTTGAAGCTCACCATTCAGCGCAACCGCAAGCGAATCCAGATCGAGCAATTGCTCCTGTTGTTGCTCCGAATCGCCCTCCTCATCCTGCTGTTCGTCTTCCTCGCCCGCCCTTTGGTCAACCCGACCGGCCTCGAACACTGGTTCGGCGGCGGCGGACGGAGCAGCCACGTTCTTCTCGTTGACGACTCCCTGAGTATGGGCTACGCGTCCGGAGGTCCGCCCGCCTTCAATCGCGCCCGAGAAGTCGCCGGCGCACTGATCGCATCGACCCGGCCGGGGGACCGTTGCACGCTTGTGACAACCTCGGCCCCGGCCGACCCGGTCTTTCATGAGGTCGAGGGGACGCGCCGGAAGGAACTGTCGGGCGACGCCCTCTCGCTCCCGCAGACCGACACCCACGCCTCCTGGCCAGCCGTGCTCGACGGGGTCGACGGGGTTCTGCGATCGTGTACGTACCCGACCCGGCAATTGACGATCGTGACCGACTTCCGGAAGCCCGGTTGGGACGCGGGCGTCTCGGCGCTGGCCCGGCGCTGGGCCGAGCAGAGGGTCCGCGTCCGCCTGGTCGACGTGGGCGCGGACGAGACTGACAACATCGCACTCGAGTCGCTGGTGCCGCTCGACCGCACGGTCCTCGCCGGTGCCGAAAGCCGTTGGGAGGCCGTGATCCGGAACGCCTCGCCGCGCGTGGTGTCGGGAGCCAAGGCGATCCTCCGCGTCGACGACCGGCCGACCGAGATCAGCCTCCCCGAGATCGCGCCTCGACAGGTGGCGAAGGTCCCTCTGACCGTCCGTTTCCCGGGAAGCGGGCCGCACGACGTTTCGCTCCAACTCCCTGAGGATGAGCTGCCGGGAGACAACCGGCGGTGGGCGGCGGTGGCCGTGAAGGACTCGTTGCTGATCCGCCTGGCGGACGGCGAGCCATCGACCGAGCCGTTCGGCTCCGAGGTCGATTACCTGGCCGCTCCCCTTTCAATCGGCGTCGGCGACGCGGAAGCCTGGCGCGTCGAGGTGGTTCAAGAGGACGATTTCCTCTCGCCTCGCCTCGAGCCGGCCGATGTGCTCATCCTCGCGAATGTCACGTCACCCACGCCGGAACAAGCCGCGAAGCTCGCGAGCCTCGTCAAGGGCGGAATGGGCCTGATGATTTTCACCGGGGCGAAGCTCGACGTCGGCCTCTACAACGAGTGGCTTTACCGGTCGCGAGAACCATTGCTTCCCTACCCGTTGAAGGCCCAGACGGACAGCGAGATTCACGGCCTTTTCATTGAGCCTGTCCGCCCGTCCCCGATCGAGAAGTTGATGGAGCTGAAGACCTCGGCGTTGGAGCGAGTGACGGCACGGCTGGTCATGGCGGTCGACGAGGGGCCGGAGACGGAGAAGGTCCGGGTTCTCGCCCGCTGGAACGATGCGCCGCGCTCCCCCGCGATCATCGAACGGATCGTCGGCGACGGCCGCGTCTTGCTCTGGACGACCACGGCCGACCGCGCGGGGAACGACTGGCCGATCGAGCCGAGCTTCGTTCTGGCCATCCGAGAGGCCGTGCGAGGTACGGCGAGGCCGACTCCGCTGTCAAACACGGTCACCGCCGGCGACCGGCCGCGGCGCGTGGTCCGCTCGAATCATCAGGTCTCGAACGTCCGGCTCACCCCGCCGGGTTCCGGGGAGCCTGTGAGCCTGGCGGCCGTCCCGCTCCAGGCCAAGGGCTCCGACGACTCAGGCCCGGCCGTGGCGATCGACCTTGCCGACACGCGCCGCGCAGGGCTCTATCGGGTCTCGTGGGACGAAGGGCCGCTGGGAAGCCGGCAAGACCTCTTCGCGGCGAACCCCGACCCGCGCGAAAGCGGACTCGAGCGGATCACCGAGACCGATTTGAGGCGAATTCTCCAGCCATTGAAGGTGGAAATCGTCTCGCTGCGTGGGGAAGGGATCGATGCCTTCTCGGCGACCGGCCATGAAATCTGGCATCAACTCGCGTGGTCGCTCCTCGGCCTCCTGATTTTGGAGCCGATCCTGGCGAGCTGGGTCGGCCGTTCACGTTGAGGTTCACGACACTCCGGGTTCGATCCGCGAGACGTATAGTTATGAGCAACATCTGGCGGTGGCTACTGGGGATCGGCCGTTCGCCCGGCGAGTCCGCGTCCGTCGGCAATGCCCGGCTGGAATTGTCGACGCTGCCGGAGGGGGGCGCGGCCCTCGTGCCGGCGATCGCGGCCGTGGCGCTCCTGGTCCTTTTCTGGTCGCTCACCCGTCGCGAGCGAAGGGACCTGTCTCGGCCGCGGCGGGCCTGGTTGATCGGTCTGCGCCTCCTCGTCCTCGGGGCGGTCGGGGTCATGCTCATCGAGCCTGTTCTGATCTCGACCCGGCGCGAGACGGTGAAGTCGCACCTCCCCGTGATCATCGACGACTCGGAGAGCATGAGGTTCGCCGACCCGTACACCGACGAGTCGCGTGCGGCTGAAGTCGCCGCCGCGCTGGAAATCCGTTCCGAAGGAAACAAGTCGCCGATCGACCGGCTCCGCGAGACGCCGCGGCTGGATCTGGTGAAGTCGTCACTCCGCGCCCATCTCGCGAAGCTCGGACGGGGCCGGGAGCTGTTCCTTTACGACCTGGGGTCGGCATCACGCGCCGGAAAAGGGAGCCTGACGCGGACACGAACCCTCGACGAATTGAAGCCGGATCGGGGCGTCTCGCCGATCGGGGACGCGCTGAGTGACGTGCTGGCTCAGCACCGGGGACGGCCGGTCGCTGGCGTGGTGCTGGTGACCGACGGCCGATCGAACGCCGGAGAAGACCCCCTCCACGCCGCGGAAGCGGCGGTACGTCTGGGTATCCCGGTGTATGCGATCGCGGCAGGGGCGGAGGAGGGGCCGAGGAACGTCCGGCTCGCGGATGTCGAGGCCAGCCCGATCGTCTTCGCCATGGACCCGATGACCGTGGGTGTCGTTGTCGAGGCGCGCGGCCTGAAAGACGCCGAGGGAACCCTCTCCCTCGAACAGCGGATCAACGATAACGACTGGGAGCCGGTCGCCGAACAACGTGTCGCCCTGGGCGAAGACGGGGTGCTCAAGCGGACGACGTTCCGGGTCGTCCCCAAGGTCATCGGCCAGTACGAATTCCGCGCCCGGGTGAGCGACGCCGGTCCGGAGCTGACGATGGACGACAACGTTTCGACCGCCGCGGTGAAGGTCGTCCGTCAGCAGATCCGCTTGCTGATGATCGCCGGGTCGCCGTCTCCGGAAGTCCAATTTCTCAAGAATGCCTTGCTCCGCGATCAACACGTCGAATCGGCCGTCTGGCTCCAGCACGCCGACCCGGGCTACCGGCAAGGCGGCGACCGCCCCATTCAGCGTTTACCGGACGACGCCGACGAACTCGGCCGCTATGACGCCCTCCTGCTGGTCGACCCCGACATGCGGGCGCTCGGGCCGAAATGGCCGGAGTTGATCACGAATTTCGTCGGCAAGGACGGCGGGGGTATGATCTTCGTGCCCGGCGAGATGTACTCGCAACAACTCTTTGAGGGCGACGACCCCGAATCGGAAGGGAGTCAATGGACGCGCCTGCTTCCCGTCGTCCGCGAGCCCGGCCTGTTCCGGACCGAGGCGCAAGTCCGCCTTAGCACGCAGACCACTTACCTCCTTGAGTTGACACCCGAAGGGCGCGGCGACCCGATCTTCGAGTTCCACTCCGACCCGATCAAGAACCGGACGATCCTGACAAGCCTGCCGGGCATGTACTGGAGTTTCCCCGTCACCCGGGCGCGTCCGGGTGCGACGGTCCTCGCCCGCCACGGCGACCCGCGGATGCAAAATCAATACGGGCGGCACGTCCTGCTCGCCTCGCAGCTTTACGGGCCGGGTCGGACCGTCTTCCTCGGGTTCGACAGCACCTACCGCTGGCGTTATCTATCGGAAGACTACTTCGATGGCTTCTGGGCGCGGCTCATCGACCGGGTGGGGCGGAACAAGGCGCTGGGGGGTCGGTTCCCGTTCCAGGTCCATCTCGGCAAATCGACCTACCGGGTGGGCGAGCAGGTGACCGTCGGGGTCCGTTTCACCGAGGCCGCGGCGGTCGCCGAAGCGTCTGGCATCGCGGCCGAACTCGAAGTCGCCGGCCAGCCCGCCGAGCCGCTCACGTTCGTTCGCGCCGCCGACGACACCGAACTGCTCACCGCGACCTTCCCGGCCGAGAAGGCGGGGGCCTACTCTCTGCGGATCAGCCCGGCAACCACGGCCGACGCCGGCGCGTCCGTCCGCGTCTCGACAACGACCTTCCGTGTCGAACCGCCACGGAGAGAGATCGACGAGCCTTCCCTGAACCGGCCGCTGCTCGCGGATCTCGCCAGGATCACGAAGGGCCAGGTCTTTGACCTCCCGAATGTCAAAAGTCTCGACGACGCCATCGCGATGCGCGAGGTCACACGAACTCTGGAGGAGCGCGACGAATTGTGGGACGCGCCGCTCCTCTACGCGACGATCGTCCTTGGGCTCACGGCCGAATGGATCTCTCGCAAACTCTTCCGGATGGTTTGATGTCCAGATGGGAACGCTAATCGTGACAACCGCGATCGATCGACCGGCCATCGATTCCCTCCAGGAGGAGCAGTCGCGCTTGCGCTTGCTGCTTTCGCGACAGCGTCGGCGGTTGCAGCTCCAGATGACCCTCGAATTCGCACTCGGTGCTCTGTCGGTCGTGGTCGCGGCCGCGGCGTCGCTGGTTTTCCTCGACTGGCGGTTCCGCCTCGGCCTCTCGGCCCGCGTCGCCATTCTGGCCGTTGTCTCGATCGGAGTGGTCCCGTTGCTCGCCGTGTGGGCCGTCCGCCGGTGGCGGGCGTCTCGTCTCGACGACCTTTCGCTCGCGATGACGCTCGACAGATACCGGCCCGGGACCGGGACGCGGGTGGCCGACGTGCTCCAGCTTCCCGGGCAGTTGGCCGAATCGCCGGACACGGTTTCTCCCGCGATGATCCGGATGGCGGTTCGCCAGGCGAGCGAGGCGCTCGCCGTCTCCGACTGGGCGTCGCTCTGGAATCGCGGACGCACGGCATCGCGGAGTCTAGCGCTCCTCGTCGCTCTGCTGGTCCCGGCTTTGTTCGCCCTCCTTACGCCGCAGGCGGCCCGCCTGAGCGTTGCGCGCTGGCTCGCGGGGTCGAATGAGCGCTGGCCGCAACGCACCTATCTCGCGGTGACCGGCCTGAATGGCGGCGACCGCTTGATCGCCCCTCGCGACGAACCCTTCACCCTGGAGGTCCGGGCCGACCTTTCGGACATCGAGGCCGGTCAAGGGCGATGGCTCCTCCACGGACGGGGCAAACCCTTCTCCCTTTCAAGCCGGCCGCGGGGGTCGGAGGCACCCAAGGAGGTGCGAGTCCGCGAGCGAACCGCCAACGGAGCCGTGCGTGACGCGGTCATGCTCGCGACCGGCCCGTCGATCTATCGCCTGGACCTCCCGCCTTCATCGGCGACGACCGCCATCGAAGTGAGGGGCGGGGACGACTGGCTCGACCCGATCAAGATCGAGCGCGTCGACCGGCCGTCGCTCGTCGCAGCCAAGTTGCGTGTCCGGGAACCAGGCACCATCGGAGAGGAACTCAAGCCGGTCGAGGAAGGCATCCAGCACCCGGTCTTTCTGGCCGACACCGAGGTCGAGTTAACCCTGGTCGGAAGCGAGCCGATCGCCGATGTCCGCCTGACCGTGCATCCTGGCACGCCGCCCAAGCTCGACCGGACCGAATCCAAGACCTTCACCGCCCGCTGGACGCTCCGCGAGGCGACGACCTTGGAGGTCCAGCTCACCTCTCGTGAGACGGGCCTGACCTCGAAGCCCGCCTTCCTCTCGCTCGGGTTGCTGAAAGACCGCGAACCGCGCGTTTCGCTCCGGGCCCTCGGAGTCGGCAGCCATGTCACATCGGTCGCGACCATTCCGCTCTCCCTGGCCGCGACCGACGACCGTGGTCTTGGCGCGGTGCGGCTCCAGCTCGAACGCACGACGCCTGCCGCCGACGAAAAGGCGGCACCGAAGAATTCGAAAACGACCGTGGTGCTGCCGCTGGCGGGAGAGGCGGGCCGCGCTGTCCTCGACTACCAGGTCCGGCACGACGCGGAACTTCAGGCCAGCCCGCCCCCCGTCGGTACGCTCTTGCGGTTCGTGGGCGAAGCCGAGGACCGTTGCGCCCGAGGCGTGCAAGTCGGCCGGTCAACGGCGCTTCAGATGCTAGTCGTCTCGGCCGACGAGCTTTTCTATGAGATCCTGATGCGCCAGCGCGCCGAGCGCGCGAAGTTCGCGGCGGTCGTGGAAAATGAAGAGAAGAAGGGCGCGGCGATGTCGGGCGCGCCGGCTCCCGAGGATTACGCGAACGCGACGCGCGGCCTGCACGCGGATTCGCGGCAACTCGAGCTCATCGTGGGCAGGATCGCCGATACACTCCAGGAAATGAAGCTGAATCAGGTCGGCTCGCCCAAATCGCACCGGCTGCTTGAGGAGGGGGTGGTCGCGCCGATCCGTGCCCTCAACGCCGGCCCGGTCAGCGAACTTCGCGGCGTACTCCAGTCGCTCGCGGGGACCGGACCGAAAGTCAACGGCGCGGACGCTGAGTCCGCCCGGCGCTTGCATGGCGTCGTCTTGGCGCGATTGAAGATGATCCTGGACCAGATGTCGCAGTGGGAAAGTTTTGTGGACGTGGTAAATCAGGTGGCCGAAGTGATCAAAATGCAGCAGAATATCCAGAAGGCCGCCGAGAAAGCCCGGGAGTCGCGTACTCAGGAGGTTTTCGATGGGAAGCCCTAGCACACAGTTCCGCCCGCGCACCGTCGGAGGCCAGGCCCTCTTGATCGTCGCGACGGCGCTCTTCACGGCAGGACCGACCCTTGCCCGGGAGCAGCGGAAAGCGGATCAGGCGGCCGGCGTCCCCGACGACGCGGCGAAGCCGAAGGCCGCGGCCGCGGCCGCCTCCGACCGCGACGCGATCGGCTTTAGCCAGGAAACCGTCGCGGCCCAGATGGCGGAACTCGAAGAGCGGATGTTCCGGCTCTCCGAAGCCCTCCGCGGCCTCGAGCCGGAAAACGCCTCAAGGCTCCGCTTGGCACTCAAGTTCTCCCGCGAGGAGCAGATCCTCGACCAGATGCGAGAGACGCACAAGCTTCTCAAAGACGCCCAGATCGGCAAGGCCGAAACCGAGGTCCGAGAACTCGTCGTCAAGCTCGAGCACCTCCGCAACCTTCTCCTGGCCGAAGACCTCGACTTCCAGCTCAAGCTGGCTCGGCTCCGCCAGGTCCGCGAGACGCTCGCCCAACTCGACCGGATCGTCAAGGAAGAGAAGCGAGAGCTGGGCTGGTCCCGGTTCGCCCTTGAACAACGGAAAAGTCTCGGGAATTTGACGGCACGCCGGCCCGCCCTGGAATCGCTCGTCCGCGACCAGGAGACGGTGGTCGCCGACACCAAGGAGGCGTCCCATAAAGCCGAAGAGGCGGCCAGAGCGGCCCGCGCGGCGATTCGTGAGCGCGAGAACAAGATCCGCAAGGCGGCCGCCGCCCTCGCGGCCGAACCGCTCTTCGCCGACCAGAATCCTGCCCACCTCCGCCGCGCCGACCCCCATCTTGGCGACGCGCTGGCGAGCCTGGAGGGGACCGGCTTCAACACGGCCGTGGCCTCTGAGCAGCGCGCCCTCGACATGTTCCGTGAAGAGTTGGCCCGTCTGGACGAACAGGCGTCGCAGTCGAAGAAGACCCTCGCCGAGTCGGAATTCAAGCGCCGCGAGGGGGATCAGACCAAGAACCGAAGTGCCACGGACACACTCGGGGTCCAGTCGGCAAGACTCGGCGACGTCGGGGTTTCCCTCCGGAAAGACCTGATCGCCGCGAGCGTGTCGATGCGTTCCGCCGAGGAAGGCCTGGCCAAGACCACGGCAGGGCCGGCGGCCGACAACCAGTCGGCCGCGCTCGAGGCGCTAACCAGATCCCGCGCCGAACTCGAGCGTTCGGTCGAGAAACTGCTCGTCGAGATCCGCACCGAACTTCAGGCCCGGCTGATCGCCGAGCTGACCGAGATGCACGAGATTCAGACCTCCATCCGCGAGACCACGCAGGCACAGGCCCCGCGCGTGGCGCAGAAGTCGCGGACGGCCCTGATCGCGGTGGCCGGACTGGCAAAGAAAGAGGGCGAGGTGGGCCAGCGAACCGAGGTCCTTCTGGCCCTCGTGGAAGAGACCGAATTCGGCATCGCGCTGCCGACGGCGCTTCGCGTCCTCTCGCGAGAGATGCGGAGCATCGAAGGGTGGCTCAAAGCGGGCGACGTCTCGACGCGGACGATCAACCTGGAGATCCGCGTCGAGGAAGACCTGCTCGGAATGCTCCAGGCGATCCGCCGGCTCCCTCCGGGGACACCGCCGCCGCCAGGAACGCCGCTCCCCTCCGACCCGAGGGAACGCGAGCGCGAGCTTAACCGGCTCGTCGCCGAACTGAAAATCATCCGGATGCTCCAGACCCGGCTCAACGACGATACGGTCGGGGTTGATAGATCCCGGCCCGACCCGCCGACCCTCACACCCGCCCTCAGGCGCGAGGTCGAAGCCCTGGAAGCCTCCCAAGACGAGATCCGCGACTCCCTCGCGAAGATCGCGGAACGGCTGGAAAGCCCTGCGGACAACCCCTAAGCGAGATGACCCGGTCGACGGAAGCCGACGCGGACGGAATGCGGCGACAGACGGTTCGATTCGATTCGATGTTCTCCAACCCTTGACCACGAGGTGACGATGAGACGGGATTTCTGCATCCTCGGTGCCACGGTTCTGATGTCGTGCCTGATTCAACCCGCCTTCGGGGAAGAACCCACGGCCGCGACGATCGCCACAAAGATGTCGGGCGTCACCGACGACCTGAACAAGATCGTGACGGGCAAGCCCGTCCAGACTGCCCAGAAGTCAATCGTGCAAGACCTTGACGCACTGATCGCATCCCTCGAAAAAGAATGCCAGAACTGCCGCGGCAGCATGAAGCGTAACAACCCGAACCGCGGCATGGCTGACTCGACGATCAGCAGCGGCACCGGCGGGATCGGCACACTTCTGAACCCCGGCAACACCGGAAAAGACTGGGGCAAGCTCTCGCCCCGAGAACGTGACCGAATCCTCCAATCAATGTCCGAAGGGTTCCCGCCCGAGTACCGCACGGTGCTCGAACGGTATTACCGCCGCCTCGCCGACGAGAAGACCGGCTCCGCCGCCAAGACGAACACACCGGAAGCGTCGAAGAGTGCGGAGGTGAAGCCCTGACCGGCAATCTCGTGAGTTCTCTCGGGATTCGACGTCCGAACACTGACGACAGCGGACCCCGAGAGGATCTTGGGCCGGCTTGACGATCGGCAAGGTTCTCCAGACCCTGTCATCCTTCGGGAAACGGAGATGGCGGCTCGGCTTATGTCCGAAGAGCGACGGGTCTGGTCTGGAGACCCTCGCCGATCGTGGTGGTAACATCGTTGGCTGAAAGCATTTCTGGCTCCCTCTCACTGCGGGAGAGGGAGCTCACACCGTTGCAATGTGTTATTGCTCATTCGGCTCATGTCTCCTCTTTGGTGGTCGCCTTGGCTCGCCATCTCGTAGGTGGGCTTTGCCCACCACCGAACTTATTTAGTGGCATGGCCTTAGGATGGTGGGCGAAGCCCACCCTACGAGCGACCATCCTCTCCCCCCACCAATGAAGTGACATGAGCCGCTCATTCAACGATAGTGTTTCCGATCCGATCCGATCCGATCCTGAGCGTCTTCGTGACAATCGGATCTCCGGCGTTCCAACGATCGAGGACACGGAATGCACCGCGTGGTACTGATCCTAGCCGGGCTCCTCGCGGGTGACGTCCGCGATTACAGCCGGCCGCTGGACGCCAAGAAAATCGACCAGGCGACGCTCGACGCCGAGTCTTACGGCGAGAAAAAAAAGATCAAACGCGAGGAGGACGGCCTACGGATCACGGTCGGTCCCGGCGAGCTTGAGACCGGCTGGAAGACGCCGCAGGCGCTGAAGGTCGGGGGTGACTTCACGGTCACGGCCTCGTTCCTCGTCCGCAAGCTTCCCAAGCCCGCCCAGGAAGACGGCTCGGCCATCGGGCTTGCGATCGCAAGCCAAAACCTCGACCAACCGGACCTCACGCTGGTCCGCCTCACCGAGATCAACGGTACGAGCGTCTATCGCTCGATCGACAAGCCGGGCAACAACGCGGCCCAACAAGGTATGGTCATGCAGCCCGGTATGGCCATGGTCATGCAGGGCGGGATGGGAATGCGGCCCGGGGGTAAGCTTACCAAGCCTCCGCGGAATACCTTCCCGGCCAAAGGAGACTCGGTCGTCCTGGAACTTCGTCGCGAAGGACCGGCCGTCAGTTATTACGTTCTGGATGGCGAGTCCACCGAGCCCCGCTACCTCGGCCAGACCCCGCTCGGAACAAACGACATCGCGGGCCTGAAGCTCTTCGTTTCGAACCGCAACGGCGCGGAGGCGATGGATGTCGTCCTCCGCTCCTTGACGATTCGCGCGGAACGGATCACCGGCCTGGGGACCGAGGTCCGCACGGTCTCCGGCGAGATCATCCACGGCGAACCGACAGCGATCGAGGACGGAAAGCTCGTGATCGGCGGCCCGCCCAAGCCGCCCCCGTCCACTTCGACGCCCAAACCACCGGCCCTCGACCCGGCGGCACTTGCCGCTGTTCCGGCCTTCGCATCCGTTCCCGCCTTCGCCGTGGCACCGGCTCCCGCAGCCGCAGCCGCGGCCGCAGCCGCACCAGCGCCTGCCACGGCTCCAGTTCCCGCCGTGGCGGCACCGACACCCGCACCGGCCGTGGTGCAGGCCGCCGCCGCGCCTGCTCCGGCCATGTTCGCGATCGCTCTTCCCGCCCCCGGTCAAGGCGTTCGCATCGGAAGGATCATGGCCGGCCCGGCTCCGATCGAAGCTCCCCCCGGTGCCGTCATGGTCGGGCCAGGGGGGCCGGCGAAACCGGCCGACGCGGCGGCGAACAAGCCGGCGGAGGCGAAGAAGGTTCCGCTCGACGAACTTGAATGGATCACCTTCGAAAGGGCCTCCACGCTTTCGGGACGTGTCGCCGGTCAGCCGAACCTCGACTTCACCATGCCCGCCCCCGCCGACCCGAACAAGGACGGCAACGCCAAGCCTGCCGCCGCCAAGCCCGACGACGCGAAGCCTGCCGCACCTGCCAAGGCCGACGACGTCCTCGCCCCGCCGCCGGGCACGGCCCCCGCCGCCGCGCGGATCGCCAAGCTCGACCCCAAGCCGAACGGAATCCGCGACTTGCACATGTCCCTCTCCGGCCTGAGAAAAGCGGCGATCAAGCAGGTTACCGTCAGCGCTCAAACCGACAAAGGAGCGACGAACTGGCGGCTCGACACAAGCGATTCCCACGACTGGCCGCTCGTCCTCCGCCGGGCCGGGAACGAGTCGTGGGCCGACCTGTTCCTGGAGCCCCCACCAGGCGACCTCAAGGGGAAAGCCCTCACGGTCAACGTCACCTACCAAGACGGCCAGAACGGCAATGCCACCATCCAGGCCGAGCAATCGACCGACCCCAAACTCGCATTCGACCCGAAAATACCCGCGCCTTCGTTCGACGCGAGAGTTTACCTTACGGGCGGGGAACAACTCTTCGGCAAGTTCGAGGGCCTAGGCTCGGAATCCTTGCGGCTGCGGACGCCCTGGGGTGACCCGTTGGTCGTGCCGCTGGCCTACGTCGCCGGGGTTTATATGGGGCTTCCCGAGCACAAAGAGTCGACCAAGTCCTTCGAACGGCGGCTCCGGAACAGAGGGGTCGAAGATCTGCTTCTCGGAAGGTCCAACGATGGCGAGGTCGTGGCGATCTCGGGAGTCGCCGAGGGGACCGAGGGAGACAAGCTGCGTTTTCAGTTCCAGGAAAAGGTCCGGACCCTGTCCCTGAAACAGGTCGAAGGCCTGGTCCTCGCGATGAGACCGGAGCCCGAGCGGCCTGAAGGACTGCGGCCGACCTTCTCAATCGCGGGTGGCCTTGTCGTCTCGGGCCTGTGGAAGACGCTCGACGCCAAGACCTGGAAAATCGAGACCGCGTGGGGCGAGGTGCTCGACCTGCCTGCCGCCGAGGTCCGGGACGTCCGTTTCCGGGGCGGCCGGGCGACTTACCTTTCCGACCTCGCGCCGAGCAAGGTCGAGGAGACTCCCTACCTCGGCCGCCGCAACCCCTGGCGCAAGGACGTGAACCTCTTCGGAGCGCCCCTCAAGATGGCCGGGCGGACCTACGACCGCGGCCTCGCCGTCCACTCGCGGTCCGCCCTGACCTACGACCTCAACGGTCATTTCGCCACGTTCGAAGCGCTTGTCGGATTCGACGAGTCGGCCAAGGGGGTCGGTCGGGTGGACTGCCGGGTCTTCGCCGATGACAAGGAGATCTACGCCAACCCCGACCTTCACGCCGATGCGCCGCCGTCCAAACTCTCCTTGCCGGTCGCGGGGGCCGAGCGTCTCAAACTCGTCATCGATTTCGGCCCCGATCAGGACACCGGCGACCGCGTGATCTGGGCGAACGCCAGACTGCTTCGCAAACCACCACAAACCGAACCTCGAACCTCGAAACCCGGGAGCGGCGAATGAGTCGACCTCTGCGAAGTTTCGCCCTCCGACGGCTCCGGCTCCGGCTCCGGCTCGCGGCCGCTCTGTGCTTCTGCTTATGCTTCTGCTTGACGGTCCGGGCGGATGACGAGCGGCCTCAGACTTCCGTCGAGGTCTACGACTGGTCGGTCTGGGTCGGTAGCCCGTCTCAAGACACGCTCAATTCGTCGCGTATCTACAGAAACGCGATGCCCTCGGTCGTCGGTACGAGCCGCCCCAAGCTGGAGGGTAAAGAACTCGACGGCAAGTTCCCGATCGCACCGATCTCCGTCGTGCAATTTTTCGGAGAGCCGTACCGCGACATCGACATCGACCTGCGGGTGAAAAAAGGGACGGCGTTGGCCCACTGGCCGCCTGGAGCCGAACGCGCCGGACGGCTCCAGTGGTTCAAGTCGGACTTGACGAAGGAACTCGCGGTTGGAGTTCCCTTCGCGTTTCTCCCGGAGACGCACTGGCTGGGGAAGCTCCGAAAAATCGAGCCCGCTTTGTACCATCAGCGCGAGTCGCGGGCGGAGCGCTTTCTCGCTTACGACACCGAACTGGCCGTGCCGGTGCCGCTCAAGCTCCGAGGCGGTCCCGACGAGTACACGCTGCAAAACCTGACAGGGTTTAAACTTCTGGACGTGGCCGTGATCGCGCCGACCGACAACGGTTATCGCGTCGGCTGGCTCGACGAACTCCCCACGGCGGCACCGGAGGCAAGCGACGACAAGGCGGCCAAGGAGAAGGAAGAGGCGAAGAAAAAAAAGCGGACAGGCCGCGAGAAGGCCGAGGATGTCTTCGCCAAGGCCGAGAAAGACGCGAAGAAGGATCAACAGAAAGACAAGGATGAACTCAAACCCCTGCCGGCCGAGGCGGACGCGAACGTGAAGGCCCGTGTCGACCAGATCCTCAACCGGCCCGTCACACTGAACGTCGAGCAAGCCCCGCGAAAAGAGGTCCTCAACCTTGTCACGGGCCAGGCCAGGCTCCGCTATGAGCTGGACGAGAAGACGCTGGTCAAGGCCGATGTCGACCTCACCAAGACGATGAGCCTGAAGGCGGCCAACGTCGCCGCCCGTGACGCGCTGGCCGATGTGCTCGGAACCGTCGGACTGAGCTACCGCGTCACCGAAGACGGGACGCTTTTCATCACCACGGCCGTCCGGCTCGCCGAAGATTCAGGTAAGAAAGGGGCCGTGATCGAAGGCCCTCCGGTCAAACTCACACTCTCCTTGCCATTGAAGCCCTCAAACCCCTCATACCGCGAGCTGACAATCGACTCTTATGCAAGGCGGCTGGCACGGCAGGGTTTGCGTGAGGAAGTGCTCAAGTCGCTGATTGACCAGTACGCCGATGCCATCTTCGCGCCGGAAGGGCTGATCGTCCTCGCCCACTTCTCGCGCGACGCGATCGACGAGGCCGTGCTTCTGGACGTCTTCCCCGCCCCCAAGAAGCTGGTTCGCACGGCGGTCCTGGTCATCCACGGCGTTGACCCTCGCCTTCAGGACCGCGCCCGGGCGCTGGTACAGAAGCTGGGCGACGAAGTTCCCAAGGAGCGCGAGGCGGCGGAGGCGAAGCTCCTGGAACTGGGCACGGTCGCCATCCCGGTCTTGGAAGACGCCCTCTTGAACAACGACGTGGAGATCGTCTTCCGCGCCGAACGCCTGCTGTTGAAACTCAACCGGCAAGTGCCCTGAGCATCGATATTCGACGAGCCTACGGCGTGCCCCCCTCGGGGGCCTTCGCCGACGCTTTGAACGCGCCCGCCTCGTCCGGGTCGATCAGGCCGTCCTTGTCCCTGTCCAGCCGATTGAACTCTTCGCGAGGGCCGAGGAACTCGCGTCGGGAGATGTCGCCGTCGTGGTTGCGGTCCATCCTGCGGAACCAGTCGGAACCCATGGCGGGTACGGCGGCACCAGGACCGTTCATCGATCGTACGGCGTCGGCGTTCCCTCCGCCGAAAAGCGAAAGCTCGCCGCGCCCGATGTTGACCCGGAAATGATACGGGATCTCGTCGGCCGAGACGCGGCCGTCACCGTCGCCGTCCCACGACATGACCCGGTCGACGGTCCGCATCACTTCGCGTGTACTGAGGCGACGGTCTCGGTCGAGGTCAAGAATGCCGAAGATCGCCCGAGCCTGGTCCGACGTCGTAAGGACTAACCGGCCCCGCGCCGCATCGATCTGGCGGTCAACGAAGTCGGTCAGCTCCTTGGCGTAAAGCTTGCCGTCGCCATCGCGGTCGATGACTTTGGTCAGGCCGGCCAGCGGCGATCCGGCGGCGTTCCGCCCTTCGAGTTCCTTCCCCTCAAGGTAGCCGTCTTTGTTCACGTCGGCCGCCTGGAAACGCCTCAAGAGAACGCGCCTGGCGTTATCGGCCGCCATCTCTCCGCCGTCGACGTGGACGTCCAGACGGACCCTGCCGACGGCGAACTCGACGTCTCCGTCCGCAAGTTGCCGGACCTGAACGCCCTTCGGCAAGACCCCGCCGACGGCGACTCGCGCCGATGGCCGGTCTGAGGCATTCAGCGCGAACGTGACGTCGAGAGCAAGGTCGGCCGGCCCCCCGGCGAGATATCGCCGCAGTTCCTCCGTGTTGAGCATCCCGTCGCCGTCCGTATCCGCACCCGTGAATGCGTCGCGCTCGATGGCGAATTCGGTGGACGACAGCTTATTGTCGGGCCGCCCTGGCGCGCCGTCCCTTCCCTTGTCGTATTTCTTCAGCATAAGCCTAGCCAGCCGCAACGACGACTCTCCGGCGACCAGCTCGACGACTGGCGGTGTCGCCGAGTAGCGGAGCCGGCGCTCGGAGGCGTTCTCGGTCCGGGCGGCGGCGGCCGGGTTGATGAACGGCTCCAGTTCGTCGGCGCTGATCATTTCGTTGTCGTCGAGGTCAAGCCGCCGGAGCGACCCGGCGATGGCGGCAAGCTCGCTTCGGGTGAGCTGTCCATCCTTGTCGCGGTCGAGTTGATCAAAGAGAGCGTCCGTGCGTCCATTCACGAGCCGGCCGATCTGGAGGCGGAAGGGGCCGAGCGCCGGCCGAAGGGCTTCCGATAGGGCCTCGGTCGAGACGACACCGTCTTTCGATCGGAAGTCGAGATCGCCGGGCGTCAAGGTCGCGGCCCCTCCTGTCGCCAGCCGCACGAGTGCCACGAGGACATCCTTGTCGGCCTCCGTGGTCGTGAGTTTGCCGTCGCCGTCGCGGTCGAGGCAGTCGTGGAACGCCCGGATCGAATCGGGCCATGCCGAGTCGAAAGGCCGGTCGCCGGTCATGACCCTCAGACGAAGGAAGACCGGTCGGTCCTCGGCGAGGAAGACCACGCTCCGCGCGATCCGGTCAGCGGTCGAAGCCTTGGGACCGTCATCCGCGGGCGCGGCACCGGCGCAGGCGCAGGTGGCCCACAGAACGAGTGCAGCGAAGGCGGGCGCGGGACTCATCCCACAACTCCCTCAATGAGCTTGGCCTTCGGGTCGACCACTCGAATCGGCCTTCCGTTGCCGACTTCGTTCTGCTTCGTCGGGTCGATTCCTAGACACTTCATGACGGTCGCGAGCAGGTCGGGCACGAGGACAGGCCGGTCGACAATCTTCTGGCCATCCGGCCCGGTGTCGCCGATGACCTGACCGCCCTTGATTCCTCCGCCTGCCAGAACGGTCGACCAGGCGTCGGGGAAGTGATCGCGGCCGGCGTTGTCGTTGATCTTGGGAGTGCGCCCGAACTCGCCCATCCAGACGATCAACGTACTGTCAAGCAGCCCTCGCGAACGGAGGTCGGTCATCAATGCGGACCAGCCGGCGTCGAGGACACCGCTCAGTTTCTCGACCGCATCGAAGTTTTGCTGGTGAGTATCCCACCCCAGTCCCATCGTGCCGTCGACGGAAGAGAGGGTTACCTCGACGAACGGCACCCCCCGCTCGACCAGTCGGCGCGCGAGCAGGCACCCCTGGCCGAACGGGTTTCGTCCGTAGGCGTCTTGCACCGGGGCGGGCTCCTCGTCGAGGTCAAAGGCCTTGGCGGCGGATGACCTCATCATCCTCACGGCCCGGACGTAGGCATCCTCATGGCTGAGTGAGACGACCCCGGAGCGTGTGGCGAGAAAGTCTTTTCCTAACGTCTGACGCAACTGGAGGCGGTCGTCGGCCCGTGTGCGATCGATGCCGGCGGAAGCGTTCAGGTCCTCGACCTTCAAGGAAGGTCGGCCGGCTTCTCCCCCTCCGACAGTCCGCTCGCCGACGATCAACGGCGCGCACCTTGGCCCGAGGAATCCCGCGCTAAAAGCCGCCGCGTTGATCGAGCGGTTGGGCGAGATGCTCACAAACCCCGGAAGCTCGGCCGACTGGTCCTCGAACTCGTTGGCCACGAGCGAGCCGAGGGTCGGGTGTCGGATTGGCCCCTGCGGCACGTAACCCGTCCGGAGATAGTAAGTGGCGCGGCCGTGGTCGCCTTCCTTGGAACTCATCGAGCGGATCACGGCGAGGTCATTCGCCTGGCGGGCGAGCTTTGGCAAATGCGGGCCGAGTTTGATCCCGGGCACGGCCGTGTCAATCGGCTTGTATGGGCCGCTATTGGCGTGCCCGGGCTTCGGATCGAAGGTGTCGGTCTGGCTGGGGCCGCCGGCCATCCACAGCAGGATACAGGATTTCCGGCGACTTGGATCGGCTTTCGTGGCCGCCGCCAACGCCTCGATCCAACCCGAGTGCGAGGCACCGATGGCCCCCACGGAGGCCAGACGCAGCAACTGCCGTCGGGTCAGTTGCGGGAGCTGACGATTCGAGTGACTTATCACGGCACCTCCTACGTGCCCGAATGGGCGCGGGACGCGGCGGAAGAAACGGAACCGGCTCGAACCGGGTCAATGATTGAGATAGAACTCCGGCCCGTTGAGAAGAGCCCAGAAGACGTTGGAAAGCGCCTTCGCGCGGTCGTCCGCCCCTTGAGGTCGGTCGACGTACCCGACCAGGAGCGCCAGCTCCTCGGGGTTCGGCCTGCGAGTCAGGGTCGCGAGGTACAGGGTCTCGATCCGGCCCGAAGTGTCCAGGAACGGAGCATTGGCGACCGCCCCTAGGACGTCACCGGTCTCCAAACTCGTGGCACGCGCGATGTAGTCGCCATTCATCATTGTCAAGGCCTGGAGGATCGAGGTCCGGGCTTCGGTCGACCGCTCTTCGCGGTTCGCGAACAGGTCGAGGAATCGGCTCCGAGCCTCCGCCGCGTCGGCACCGGTGGCCTGGACCAGGCTGTCGAAAAGCTGTCTGGCGGAAAGGCCGCGCACAGGCATGAAATTGAACGTCGGCGTTGTTGACGCGGCCGGGTCCGCGACGCTGGAGAGGTTGTAGGCCCGAGTCGCCGTCATGACACGGATCAGATACTTCAAGTTGTAGTCGTGCGACCGGAATTGCACGGCCAGTTCGTCGAGCAACCCACCAAACTCCGACGCGTTGTCCGCGCCGAGATCGTCGATCGGCTCGACCAGGCCGACGCCGAAAAAACGGGCCCAAACGCGGTTGACGACTGCTCTTGCGAAATACGGGTTTTTGGGTGCCGTGATCCAGTCGGCCAGAATTTCGCGGCTGTCGGCGCGGGGCCGCCAGGCTGGCGAGGAGCCATCGAGGTGCCCGGCCTTCACGACGTTCTTCGTCCCCGGGATCGTCAATTCGCGAAGCGGCGCGGCATCGCGGGACGCCGAGATCGACGTCTCGGTTTGTTGCGAGGGTACCGCCGCGAAGAATGCGGCGAGGCCCCAGAACTGCTCGCGCTTCCAACTCGCGAACGGGTGGTCGTGACACTGGGCACATTCCAGGCGAACGCCGAGGAAGACTCGTGACACACTCGCGGCGAAATTCTCAGGTTTTCCTTCCTTGACCACATAATAAGCGGCCGGAGACGGCTCGGCCCGCGCGGCGAGCGACTCGATGTCTCTGCTGTTGAGCTTAGCGGTGAGGATTTCGCGGACGATTCGATCGTAGCCCGCCTCCTCGGCCACTTTCCTTCGAAGCCATGCCTCGAAGTTTCCCGCGACCTGCCTGGCCTGGTCCTCGGTATCCGCCTCGGGCAGCAAGAGTTGTCGCCAGATTTCCGTGGCACGCGTGGTGTAGGCCGGGCTTTCGAGCAGACGTTCGACGAGCGTCAGGCGTTTGTCCTGGCTCGGGTCGTCGAGGAAATCGCGGGCCTCGGCCGCCGTCGGTATCTTGCCGATCAGATCGAGGCTGACGCGGCGGAGGTATTCTCCGTCGTCGGCAACCGCGATCAGGCGGACCTTCGTCTGCGACCAGCGGGCGGCAAGCACGGTATCTATCCGTGCGGCGAGTGCGTGGGCGTCGCTCGCGGTAGTGCCGCTGTCCGTACTCCCTCTCCGGACGTCGGCCGCGCGGGTTGC
>JAYUFP010000019.1:0-2772 GCA_043738665.1 Isosphaeraceae bacterium | reverse complement strand
CCGGACGATGGAGCTCATCGCGACCGCCCGGTTCAAGAAGGCCCTCGACCGCGCCACCGAGGCCGAAGCCTACACCCGCAAGATCGCCGAATTGGTCGCCGACCTGGGCGCCTCCGCGATGGAGGTGTCTCACCCGCTCCTGGAAGTCCGTTCCACCGTCAAGACGGCCCGGGTTTTGGTCCTGACAAGCAACCGCGGCCTCGCCGGGGGGTATAACGGCAACGTCTTACGCGCGGCGATGCGGTTGTTTCAGGACTTCGAAGCCGACGGCGTCACCGTCGCCGCCGAAGTCGCCGGCAAACGCGGGGTCTCCTACTGCAGGTTCCGGAAAATCCCCGTCGAAGCGACCTACACCCACTTCGAGGACCGTCCGCAGTTCGCCGAGGTCGAAGTGCTGGCGGACCGCTATATCAGCCAATATATTCGGGGCGAGATCGACCGCCTCGACGTCGTTTACACGCAGTTCGTGAGCGCGGCGCGGCAGATCGCGGTGGTCGAGACCCTCCTCCCGATGACCGCCGCCCAGGTCGCAAGCGCCGCGCAGTCGGTCCGCCAGCCGAAGAAAACCGAGGCGACGGCCGCTCCCGCCAAACGCGGTGAACGGGTTCCTTACGAGTTCGTGCCCGACCCTAAGAGCATTCTCGCGGAAATCGTCCCCGTCTCGTTCAAGGTCCGCCTCTTCAAGTGCTTCCTCGACGCGGCCGTCAGCGAGCAGATCTCGCGGATGGTCGCCATGCGAGGGGCGACCGAGAACGCCGACGAGATGATCAAGTCGTTGACCATGCTTTACAACCGTGCCCGACAGGCCCAGATCACCCGCGAACTCGCCGAAATCATCGGCGGAGCCGCGGCGCTCGAATAACGCCTCTTTTCCCGAAGGCCAAACACGGTGGGCGGTGCCCACCCTACGGAATTCTCGGAAGTAAAGTTCCCACAAAGGCATACGCTCATGGCCACCGCGACCGCGATCGGAAGGATTGCCCAGGTGATCGGCTCGACGTTCGACGCCGAGTTCGAAGAGGGGCACCTTCCCGAAATCTATAACGCCTGCACCGTCAACGCCCGGGAAAAGGGCGTGACGATCGACCTCACCGGCGAAGTCCAGCAACACCTCGGCGGCAATCGCATCCGCTGCGTCGCGCTCGGCTCAACCGAAGGGCTCGTTCGAGGGATGAAGGTCGTCGACACCGGCGGACCTGTCAGCGTGCCGGTCGGCAAAGAAACCCTGGGACGCGTCTTCAACCTTCTCGGCCAGCCGATCGACGGCCGAGGGCCGGTCGCGGCGACCGAGTACTGGCCGATCCACCGGGACCCGCCCGCGTTCGATAGCCTTTCGCCCAAGACCGAGGTCTTCGAGACCGGGATCAAGGTCGTGGACCTGCTCACCCCGTTCGTCCGCGGCGGTAAGATCGGCCTCTTCGGCGGCGCCGGCCTCGGCAAGACCGTCATTCTCACCGAGCTGATCGCCCGTATCGCCAAGGTCCACAGCGGCTTCTCCGTCTTCGCGGGGGTCGGCGAGCGGACCCGCGAGGGGAACGACCTTTGGCTCGAAATGCAGGAAACGAAGATCGGGGCCAGCGGCAAGTCGGTCATCGACTCGACCGTCATGTTCTTCGGCCAGATGAACGAGCCGCCGGGTGCCCGCCTCCGCGTCGCCCTCTCGGCCCTCACCAACGCCGAATGGTTCCGCGACTCGACCGGGGCCGACACCCTTCTCTTCATCGACAACATCTTCCGGTTCAGCCAGGCGGGTGCTGAGGTGTCCGCGTTGCTCGGCCGAATGCCGTCGAACGTCGGTTACCAACCCACCCTTGCCACCGAAATGGGTGCGCTGCAAGAACGGATCACCTCGACGACTACGGGTGCCGTCACCTCGGTGCAGGCGGTCTACGTTCCGGCCGACGACATGACGGACCCCGCCCCCGCCACGACCTTCGGCTTCCTCGACGCGTTCGTCGTGCTCCAGCGCTCGATCGCCGAGAAAGGCATCTTCCCGGCCGTCGACCCGCTCGGTTCGACTTCACGTATTCTCGACCCGCAATATGTGGGTCAGGAGCACTACGACGTCGCCCGCCGCGTCCAGACGATTCTGCAGCGCTACCGGGAACTCCGCGACATCATCGCGATTCTCGGCGTCGATGAGCTCTCCGAAGACGACAAGCTCACCGTTCACCGCGCCCGTCGGATCGAACGCTTCGTGTCCCAGCCGTTCTTCGTCGCCGAACCCTTCACCAACAAGCCCGGCCAGTACACGACCTTGCCCGAAACGATTCGCAGCTTCAAGGAACTCTGCGACGGCAAGTGGGACCACCTTCCCGAAGGTGCGTTCCTCTACGTCGGCGTGATCGAACAGGCCGAGGAACAGGCCAAGAAGATGGCTGCCAAGAGTGGTTCATGAACGACGCGGGCGGATCGCCGATGACGGACCATTGCGTGCCGACCACTCCGTCGTTCTGATACCGCCGGCCTTCATGACTCATCCTCTTGAACTCAATGCACAAAAGTAGGTCCCGTGATGGCGACAGTCGATGTGGGGGCGGAACACAAGACGGGTAAAACGGGGCACCGGCTACAGTGCGTGGTCGTCACGCCCGAGCGGACCCTGTTCGATGAACTCGTCGACTTCGTCGCACTTCCATTATACGACGGCGAACTCGGAGTCCTCCCCGGAAGGACCCCGCTCATCGGTAGGCTGGGGTTCGGCGAACTCCGAACCAAGGAAGCCGGCGCTGTCAAACGCTACTTCGTGGACGGCGGTTTCGTCCAGATCCG
>JAYUFP010000018.1:0-2776 GCA_043738665.1 Isosphaeraceae bacterium | reverse complement strand
TGTTCGAGGAACTTCGGAGCGATGTCCACGGCAGAGACCTGCCCGCTCGCACCAACTTCCTTGGCGAACAGTCGCGTATACAAGCCGGTGCCGGCTCCGATATCAGCCACGACCATTCCCGGCTTCAATTTGCACGCCGCGACGATCTTGTCCCTCTTCGTGAAGACCTCACGGCTTTCTCCTTCGAATTTGCCCTGAAAGTCATTGACGTCGGGGTTCTTGAAGGCGTCGTTGATCCCAGGCATGACACTTTTTTCCTGGGCAACGACCGCCCAGGCAACGAGAACGAAAAGGAGCACCCCCATCGCGGTTCGGGTCTGGGTCATTGGAACTCCATACGCCTTGAGGATGGTGATGCACATTCCGACCGGAATTATCGCGCACCCGACTCCGGGGCAAACCACTCCCGCAAACGAAGCGACAGCAATTGCAGCCCAGGGTCTACTACGTTATAGAAGGATCTTTGCCCGTCCCGCTTTGCCTTGAGGAGTCCCGCCTGTCTCATCAGACTGAGATGCTCCGAAGCCATGTGGCTGGGGATTCTACACTCCTCAGCCAAAGCGCAGACGCCGTCCCCGGAGAGCAACAATTCGACCATTCGAACCGGTTCCCCCGCGATCAACGCCCTCGGCCGGGAAGATGCCCGACATCGCATCCGCGTCGGTTCCCGACACGCTCGCGGCGCTCAAAGTGGACCCCGGTGCGGGCCTCACACACGGCGAAGTAGATACCCGTAGGAAGGAGTACGGCTACAACGAGGTGGCCGAGCAGAAAGAGCATCCCGTCCTCAAGTTCCTCGGAAAGTTCTGGGGCCTATCGGCGTGGATGCTCGAGTTGATTATGCTCCTGTCGCTCGTGTTGGGGCATTACTCCGATTTCGCCATCGTGGGCGCACTGCTGATCGTCAACGCCGTGCTGGGCTTCACGCAGGAGCGCCGCGCCGCGGGCGTTATGCAGACATTGCGACGCCGCTTACAGGTCAGTGCGCGGGTCCTGCGCGACGCGAACTGGCAGGTCGTTCCCGCCAGCGAACTGCTCCCCGGCGACATCATTCGCGTACGCCCCGGCGACATCGTTCCCGCGGATGTCAAGGTTCTAACCGGAACATTTAGCGTCGATCAGTCCGCCCTCACGGGCGAGTCGAAGGACGCCGACAAGGTGCCCGGCGAGGTGCTCTCGTCGGGGTCCGTCGTCCGCCGGGGCGAAGGCAACGGTGTGGTGCTACTGACTGGAGCGAGGACTTATTTCGGCCGCACCACTCAGCTCGTCCAGATCGCACGCCCCAAGCTCCACATCGAAGCGGTAATCTCCAAACTCGTTCGCTGGGTGTTCGTTATCGTCGGCGTGCTGCTGACCGTGGTCACCGTCCTGTCACTCGTCCGCGGCACGCCGCTCGTCGAGATGATCCCGCTCGTGCTCGTTCTGCTGATGAGCGCGATGCCCGTGGCGCTCCCGGTGATGTTCACCGTCAGCATGGCCCTTGGGTCAAAGGAACTGGCGAAGCGAGGCGTGCTGGTGACGCGTCTCGGTGCCTCGGAAGACGCCGCGACGATGGACGTGCTGTGCGTCGATAAGACGGGCACGATCACGATGAACCGATTGGCGGTCACGGGCGTGATCCCGCTGGAAAACGCCAAGGAATCCGATGTGCTGTTTGCCGGCGCCCTCGCGTCGCAGGCAGCCAATCAGGATCCGATCGACCTGGCGTTCCTCGCCGCGGCGGAAGCGCATCACGTCTTCGACGGCGTCCCCGCGGTCACACAGATTTCGTTCACGCCGTTCGATGCGAAGAAAAGGCAGACGGAAGCCGTGATTGAACAGGGCGGGCAGCGATTCCGCGTGATGAAAGGAGCCGCACGAACGGTCGCCGAGGCATGTCAACTTCAGCCGCCCGCGATTGAGGCGATGGAGGCGCGGGTGAGCGAATCCGCCCTCAAAGGATATCGGATGCTCGCGGTGGCACGCGGTCCCGAAACGGGCACACCCGGACTCCTCGGGCTGGTAGCCCTGTACGATCCCCCCCGACCAGACGCGAAACAGCTCATTACCTCGCTCGACGATCTCGGCGTCTCCGTCAAGATGCTCACCGGCGACGCGCTGGCGGTGGCATGTGAAATTGGCAAGGGCGTCGGGTTACCGAACATTCGCCGCGCGGCGGACTTGAAGGCGGCGAGCACCAACGCAGGGAACGAAGCGACGGATCTCCTGGCGGGTGCCGACGGCCTGGCCGAGGTGTACCCGGAGGAAAAGTACCTGGTGGTTCAGCATCTTCAGGCCGCGGGGCACGTGGTCGGCATGACGGGCGACGGCGTCAACGACGCACCTGCCCTGCGTCAGGCCGAAGTGGGGATCGCCGTGAGTAGTGCGACCGATGTCGCCAAGGGGGCCGCGAGTGTCGTCCTGACGGAACAAGGACTGACCGACATCGTAACGCTGGTCGAGCAGGGGCGGACCATCTACCAACGCGTGCTGACGTGGATCATCAACAAGATCAGCCGAACGATCCTGAAGTCGGCGTTCGTGGCCATCGCGTTTGTGGTAACGGGTCAGTTCGTTGTCTCGGCCTTCGCGATGCTGCTGCTCACGTTTATGACGGACTTCGCGAAGATCACCCTGGCCACTGATCGCGTTCGGCCGTCTCGAAAGCCGGAGACCTGGAACATCGGCGGCTTCATCATGGTGTCGGTCGTGCTGGGCATCGCAATGGTCGCCGAGGCGCTGATCTTACTTTGGTTCGCGTGGTCGCGGTTCGGATTGGCGACCCATGACCAAGCGC
>JAYUFP010000017.1:0-2784 GCA_043738665.1 Isosphaeraceae bacterium | reverse complement strand
CCGCCTTGACGTCGGCGTGGGTGCTGCCGAAAAGCCGAAGGAACTCGTCATTGGCCTCGGTCACGCGTCCCGCCGCGTCGAGAAACGCGACCCCGATCATCCCCGACTCGACGATCCGCCGCACCCGCGATTCACTCTTGCGCAAGGCTTCCTCGGCGGTCACGCGGTCGGTCACGTCGGAGAGCATCGCCAGCATCCCGGGGCCTTCCCCGGAGTTCGCATCGGCGCTCACGGTCGACGCCGACACGCGGACCCACCGGGCAGCGCCGTCGGGCCGTTTGAGGCGGAGGTCGAACCGGGTGCGCCGACGCGATTTCAACGGGCTCAGCGCCTGCGAGAGATCCTCGGCGCCCGACGGCGTGTAGGTGAACTCGCCGAGCGTCCGCCCCAGCAGCTCCTTGGGATCGCGGCCGATCATCTCGGCGGCGCGGGCGTTGACGTAGGTCGACCGGCCGTTGGCGTCGAGCACCCAGATCCCTTCGCTCGCGGTTTCGACGATCCACCGATACCGGTCCTCGCTCGCCGCCCACCGCGCGGCGGCACCCTCAGCGCGTTTCCTCGCCACGTCGAGCTTGTTGACCAGCTCGCTGATCAAGAGGCCGGCGCCGATGAACATGAAATGGCGGACAACCCAGGCGACGGATTCGCCGAAGCGGAAGGTCGCGATGGCGATCAAGGCCGTCGCGACGAGGCCCGCCTTCCGGCCCCCCGCCCACGCGGCCAGGAGGACGCCGACGATCAGGACCAGCTGCACGGTCCCACGCTCCGCTTTGACCGCGGGCAGACGGGTCAGCAGCCCACTGCCCACCACCGCGACGGAGGCGATCGCGTAGTAACGGATCAGGGCGGATCGTCGTTCGGCAGTCATGCCCGGCCGCGCCCCTCTCCCTCTGCCCGGCCCTGTCCCCTTCCGGAACGTCGGAATCGTCGCGGCGGGCCGTTTCACGCGACAACGCTATTTTGATGGGTTTTCCCTCATGTGTCTACCCACACCCGCGATCGGGCGAGGGCGGTTTCATTTTCGACGTGGAGTTCCCGGGATGCCCGATGCCCGAGGCTCGATCACCAAGAAATGAGACCGCGATCTTCCCCAGATCCCCTAGTCTTCCTTCGTTCATTGACTCTTTGGCGTCGGGCGTCGGGCGTCTCAGTCCATCGAAAACGAAATGGCCCTGGCGATCGGGTGAGGGGACCGGTCGGAAATCGCCGCGGGACGGTTTCCCGCCGCAGGGTACTGGCACTCCCCGTCCGTCCGGCTAACATGGCCTGAAAGCCCGATCCTCGGTCGTCGTCGGGATTCAACGACCTTTCCGCCGGAGCGCCTTCACCATGCGTCGCGCCTTCCTCGCCGTTTCCCTGGTCGTTCTCCTCGGAGCCGCCCCCGCGGATTTCCCGGAACCCGACGCCCTTGCGTCCCGCCCGGGGATGCCCGACCCGCTCGTCATGGTCGACGGCCGGAAGGTCGCCAACCGCGAAGACTGGTTTACCCGCCGCCGTCCGGAATTAAAGGCGCTCTTTGAACATTATATGTACGGAAGAGCACCAGTGTCTCCCCTCGACGTCGTCGCCAAGGTCGACCGCGTCGACACCGGGGCATTGGGGGGGAAGGCCACGAAGCGGGAAATCTCGCTCTCGTTCGGGCCCGAAGGGACGCCGCCGATTCACCTGTTGTTGTACACGCCGAATGCCTCCAAGGACCGTGTGCCGGTGTTCGTCGGGCTGAATTTTTACGGCAACCACACGGTCGTGAACGACCCCTCGATCTGGCTGCCGACCGCCTGGGTCCCCAACAAGGCCGCAGGCGCGAAGGAGAACCGGGCCGTCGAGGAGGGACGCGGATTCCAGGCGGAGACATGGAGCGTCGCCAAGGTCATTGACCGAGGCTACGCCCTCGCGACGTTCTACTGCGGCGACGTCGCCCCCGATCACCCTGGTCACGAGGACGGCGTTCACCCCTATTACCCAGGCTACGACTGGGGGACCGTCTCCGCCTGGGCATGGGGCCTCTCCCGCGCGGCCGATTACCTCGTCTCCGACGACAAGATCGACCGGACGAGGATCGCCGTGGTCGGCCACTCCCGCCTGGGCAAGGCGGCCATCGTGGCGGGTGCGTACGACGACCGCTTCGCCGTCGTGATCCCCCACCAGGCCGGTTGCGGCGGGACTGCCCCCAGCCGCGGCAAGGTCGGCGAGCCGGTCTCGCGGATCAACACGGCATTCCCACACTGGTTCAACGCCGAGTTCAAGAAATTCGGAGAGCAGACGGACAAGCTCCCGTTCGACCAGAACGCCCTCGCCGCCATGGTCGCGCCCCGTGCCTTACTCTTCACGAACGCCGAGGAAGACACGTGGGCCAACCCCGAAGGCCAGTTTGAGGTTCTCAAGGCCGCCGAGCCCGTCTACAAGCTCCTCGGCGCGGGGGGCCTTGCCTCGCCGAACCGACCCGACATGGGCAAGCTTTCCGCCGGCACACTCGGCTACGCCATCCGCCCCGGGAAGCACTCAATGACCCCCGAAGACTGGGGCTTCTTCCTCGATTTCGCCGACAAGCACTTCGGCCGCGGGAAGTGAGTCATTGGGTGGGAGAAACCGGGACGCGCGGGGAGAAACCGGGACGCAACTTTTTTTCATCCCGACAGGAGTGGTGTGGCCCTATCTGCTCACCTTGGGCGGCCGGCCCTGGGCTCGAACCGTGTGCCCCAACCCTAATTCGACGACTTTCCGGCCCACCCACTCGTCATCGCCAAACGGCCGGCTTCGCTCCAGACTGACCCGCACCCGCTT
>JAYUFP010000016.1:0-8531 GCA_043738665.1 Isosphaeraceae bacterium | reverse complement strand
AACGACTCTTTATGCGGAGCGCGACGGGCGTGTGGCCGAAGTTCTGGCGGTGGTCGGGCGTCAAGTGAAGACGGGCGAACTGCTGGTGCGGCTCTCGGTTTAAGAAGGAAGACACCGTCAGAATATGTCGCGGACGGAAAAAGATAAAATCAGAAGAGAACTCTTTCATTTAAAGAGTCTCTTCATTGATTTCTTAATTTTTCATCCGCGTCCCTCCGCGACCTCTGCGGACGGCTTTCTTCGATTGTTTTTCTCGGCAACGACCCGGCGAAGGACCGACCCCATGGCTGAAAATCCCTCGCGGCGCAACATCGACCGGATGAACCGGTTCGCCACGCTGTATTCGCGGAAGAGCGGTACGTCGCCCCACCCCGACCCCGCCGTGACCGAGGCCGTGGTCCTGGGCCTTGCGAAACATCAGGATCAGCTCGGCAAGCCCCTTTGTCCGTGCCGGTTCTATCCGGACAAGCAGGAGGAAATCAAGCGACGCACATGGATCTGTGCGTGTGACGACATGAAACAATACAAGTATTGCCACTGCCTGCTGTTCGTTCGCCCGGACGGGTTGCCGGTCACGGAACACCTTCCCGAAAATCACGAAGGGCGAAGGATCTACGGAATCACGGCCGACCCTACCCCCGATAAAGGCCGGGAATCCGGGCGTTGAGAGCGGAGGGCGGACGTTCATGCCATGGTCGATTGTTTGGGAAAAAGTGGCCGAATCCACGAATGATCTCGCCTGCGCATTGGCCCTGGGCGGAGGAATTGACACCCCCTTCGTCGTACGTGCCAACCAACAGACCAAGGGGCGAGGGCGCGGCGCGAACGTCTGGTGGTCGGACGAAGGCAGCCTCACGTTCACGCTCGTGATCGACCCGACCGCGCATGGCCTGAAGTTAATTCATGAGCCGAGGCTCGCCCTCGCGACGGCCGTCGCCGTCATCGGCGCGCTCGGAAAGATATTTACCGCGATGACTCCGCTCGGCATCCGCTGGCCCAATGACATTGAAGCAGCCGGCAAGAAACTTGGCGGGATTCTCACGGAGCGGGTCGAAACTCCCTCAGGAGTGCGACTGCTCATTGGAGTGGGGATCAACGTTCACACGGATCTCGCCGGCGCACCGGCGGGCGTTCGCAAGTTGGCCGTCGCGATTCGCGATTCGCGAGACTTTTTGAAATCTGAAAACGAGCGCGACACGCTCTTTGGGATCATTCTCGAGGAATGCACCGCCGTCTTCCCTCGACTTGCCGGCGACGATCCGCGCTTGGCTCGGCGCTGGGCTGATCTCGACACCTTGAACGATGAGGCGGTTCAAGTCGATCTGGGAACGAGAATCGTCACTGGAATCGGCCGCGGAATCGATGCGGAAGGCGCCCTCGTTCTGGCGAGCGAGAAAGGCGAGGAACGGCTCATCGGCGGACGCGTGCTGCGGGATTGAGCGACGGAAAGTTGGGCGGTGGGACACTTTGGAGTACGGTGGCTTGCCATTGCTTCGCGCCAAGGCGGTGGCAAGCCACCGCGCTTTAAAGTGTCCGCTACCCTCCGTTGAGATGCGCTCCAGGGGCGACACGAGGAACTCTTGTCGGAAGCGGATCAACCAAGGAATCCAATCCAGTCATGCGAAGACCGGCTGTGCCGTCCGGGTCAATGCCCGGTCAGCACAGCCGACCCTACAGATTTTGATTCGAGCATTCCCGACGCCGGCGGACTTATCTCGACGCCGCCATCGCCTTCTTGGCCTGCGGCTTTTCTTCGGGGGGCTCTTCGCCGATCCAGTCGATCAGGATCGGGGTGGCGATGTAGATGGTCGAATAGGTTCCGGAGAGGAACCCGACCACCAGGGCAAACGCGAAGCCGTGGAGGCCTTCGCCTCCGAAGAAGTAGAGGATCACGACCACGAGCCAGGCGGTGAGCGAAGTCAAGATCGTCCGGCTCAACGTCTGGTTCAGGGCGTCGTTGACGATCTTTTCGGTCAGGTGCGGCGTCTTCCCTTTAATCTCGCGGATTCGGTCGAAGATGACGATCGTGTCGTTGACCGAGAAGCCGATCAGGGTCAGAAACGCCGCGACCATCGGCAAGTCGATCTTGAACTGATCGATTTGCAGGATCGAGTTCACGCCCGGAATCATCGCGACCCAAAAAGCCACGGCGACCGCTCCCAGCGTGATCAGGACGTCGTGAACGACCGCGAGAACCGCCGCGAGTCCGTACGTCAGGGATTTGAAGCGGTACCAGAGGTAAACGATGATGATCAGCCAGCTCGCAACGATGGCGACAAGGGCGAGTTTGCGCGTCTCACCGGCCACGGTCCCGCCGAAGTTCGTGATCCGCTCGAAGAGTAAATCGCGGTTGCTCGCCAATGAAGCCTTGAGGGCATCGAGTTGTGCCTTGGCGACGTCGGGCTCCAGGTCCGTTCGGAGCAAAAGAGTCGCGGAACCTCCCAGGGCTGTCGCCTCCCCGGTCGAGGGGTCCGGACCGATCTCGAAACGCGACGTGGCATTATCGATGTTGCCCTTGGTGAGCACGGATGCGAACTCGGCGGCGACGACCTCCCAAGGCTTTTGCGTGCTGTTGAACGAGGTCGTGTTGAACTTCAAGGGATAGACTCGGCCGCCGGAAAACCGTGGGGGAGTTGTTACCCCTTCGGACTTCGCGGCCGTCGCGGCGATCGGCGTCGGCTCTCCGACGGTCATCTGAACGCGTTCCAGGGCGTTGCCGAACGACTTGAGGATCGCGGCCTTCACATCGACGAGCTTTTCGTTGGTCGTCCGGATGTTGAAACGGCTGAGGGTCTTGTCGGAACTGACCTTGAGACTCTCGACCGTCACGTCCTGAAGAACCTTCGCCTTATCGCGCACGAAGCTCGCCCGCTGCGACTCCGACAGCGGGGCGATCTCCTTGTCAGTCTCGTTCAAGCGGATCGTGACGAGCGTGCCGCCGGTAAAATCGATGTTGTACATCGACTTGCCGCGGGCGAAGAACGCGACCAACCCAAGAACGATCAGGACCACCGAGCCCATCATGCAGATGTGACGCGGGCTGATGAAGTCGAATTGGGGGTTCTCGATCATCTTCAGCATGGTCAGCTTCTTGAGCCAACCCTTCTGGTACCAGAGCTCGAAGATCGCCCGCGAGACGAACACCGCGGTGAACAGGTTCCAGAGCATGCCGATGATCATCGTGAGGGCGAAACCTTTGACTTCCTCAGTCCCCACGAAATAGAGCACCAGGGCCGAGAGCAAAAGGGTCACGTGCGAGTCGAAGATCGTCACCCAGGCCCGGTTGAACCCGTTGCGGATCTGCTGGGCCATGCCGGCCCCACGCTCTTTTTCTTCCCTCATGCGCTCGAACACCAGCACGTTGGCGTCGACCGCCATACCGATGGTGAGTGCCAGACCCGCCAGGCCCGGTAGCGAGAATGTCGATTGCATCACGGCCATCGAGCCCACGAGCAAGATCATGTTCAAAAGCAATGCGATGTTCGCCACGATACCCGCGAACCGGTAGTAGACCAGCATGAAGACCGGCACGACCAGGAACGAGACCCAGATCGCCCGCAATCCCTTGGCGATGGTATCTTCGCCAAGCGTCGGCCCGACCTTCTCCTCCTGGAGGGGAGTCGGGTTCACGCTCGCGGGCAGGCTGCCGCCGCGGAGCATCGTGATCAGCCGGTCCACTTCCTTGGCCTTGAAGCCTTGCCCGCCCCCTTCAATCACGCCCGAGTCGCGAATCTCGGAGTTGATCACCGGGGCCGACATCACGACCTTGTCGAGCAAGATCGCCAGCTGATAGTGGAACTCGTCGGCTTCCGGAAGGTGCGTGCTCGTCAGGTGACCGAACCGCCGCGCCCCCTTGCGGTCAAAATTGAAGCCCACGGCCGGTTGAAGATGCTCGTCGGTCGTCGAGTAGACGCGTGAGAGGAACTTGCCGGTAACGACGTCGTTGGGACGTTCCGCGTTGCAGAGGATGTAAACCTCGGTCCGCCCCGGTGAGACCTTCTCTTGGCGGATGATCGGATCGGAGGGACGGGGATTCGAAGGGTCTCCCCCGTGGATCCCGCTGGGGTTGTTTTCGACCCGGTATCCCGTGATCGACTTGAGCGTCGGGGCGGTCTTGAGCGTGAGTGAGGATGCTGTGTTTTTGGCGACGTCAATCAACTCACTGTCGTCAGTCCCCGCGGCGTTCTTACCCGTCAGTTCCAGTTTCGAACCCGCGTAAGCGTTCTTCCGCCAGGACTGGGCTAGGTCGGTGAGGGTCATCCCGTCGATTTTCGGGTTCGTACCGCTGGAGAATTCGCCGATCTTGGCCCACATGTAGCGTGACGGAGGCTTGGCCAGGCCGCTCTGCGAGAGCGCGCGTTCCATCGCCGGCTCGTCGTGTTTTCGGTTGGCGAGGATCGCGAATTCCAGCGAGCCGACGTCGGTGAGGAGCCGCTTCACTTCCTCGACCTCCTCGGCACTCGCGATGGGGAGGATGATCTCGAGCCGGTTCGGACCGATCTTGCGGATCGGGATTTCACGGACGCCCTGGGGGTCGATGCGGTTCTTCAGCGCCGCGATCAACTCGTCCATGTTGAAGCCGGGGGGAAGACCTTCCTTCATCACCTCGTAGACAAGGATCGTTCCGCCCGAGAGGTCGATGCCGAGCTTGAGTTTCTCCCGGGGGGGCGTCATCGCCAGGAGTCCGGAGAACATCGTGACGCCGATCAGCCCGAACTTTGCGAGGTGGCGCTTCTCCGCGATGAGCCCGTAGAGGCCGCACACCGTACAGGCCACGACGCCAATGATGAAACCGTAGACCAGCAGTAGCATTGAAGTTTCCCGATAAAGCACGGCTGGAGGTGCCGTCCGAAGAGAGATTCATAAGAAACAAGTCGATGCTCAGTCCCACCGCATTTTGAGTTCCGAGCCGATCGTCTGAGTTCAGAGTGAATGCGCTTATCGATAACAGACACCGCGGAAGGGCCACAAACCGGCCGCTTCCTGAACGCGTGGCCACTTATCCGGTTCCGCGAGGAACGCACTCGTTGGCGTCTTACCGCGGCCGTGTCTTTCGTCGCGTCGGTGTTCCCTGGACTTTCATCGTCATGTACGGATCCCGTTGACCCCGATTCCTTTCACTTGGACTCGGCGACCTTTTCCTTGGCCGATTTTTCCTTCTCCGAACCGTCGAAGATCCGGACGATCGCCCCCTTGCTAAAGGTGGCGCGGACCCCCTTATCGTCGTCGATCCGGACGATGACCTTGTCGCTATCCGGGTCGACCGATACCACGGTCCCGTAGATCCCGCTGGAGGTCAAAATTCGGTCATTCTTCTTGACCGCGTTGAGCAAGGTCTTGCGTTCCCGGTCCGTCCGTTGCTGCGGGCGGATGATCAGGAGGTAGAACCAGAGGACGGCGATCGCGATGTATGGCAGGAACGTCAACAGCGCGGGGGCGGCGCTTCCACCGCCGGCGGCGGGAGCCCCTGCGTTCTGTGCGAACAGGATCGGGAGCGAATCAAGCAGTCCTGGCATGGGTGATACCGTGGGTTCCTGACGCATGAACGCCAGACCGACCGCAGTCGGTCCCGATCGTCGAAAAAAGCGGTACAACGCGGGCGAGTCGCCCGCGGGGTCGCTTTCGGAATCTGCACTTTAACCGCTAGGGTCCCAACGCTTCAAGGAGTTCCGTCCGCAACTGGACGAATCGACCCGCGCGGATCGCTTCGCGAATCTTTCGAGTGAGGCGCTGAAGGTACGCGACGTTGTGAATTGACGCCAGGATCGGCCCCAGCATTTCCTTCGCGACGAACAGATGACGCAGGTAGCTCCTGCTAAACTTCCGGCACGCCAGGCAGTCGCACCCTTCTTCCAAGGGCCGAGGATCGAGCCGGTAGGTCGCGTTCCGGAGCTTCACCGGGCCTTGATCCGTCAGACACGTCGCATTACGACCGTTGCGGGTCGGTAGCACGCAATCAAACATGTCAATTCCGCAAAAAACGGCGTCGAGAATGTCTTGGGGGCGACCGACTCCCATCAGATAGCGGGCTTTGGAGTCGGGGAGGTGCGGGGTCGAGACTTCAAGGGCTTTACGGACGTCCTCGCGACTTTCACCGACACTCACCCCGCCGACCGCGTAGCCGTCGAAGTCCATTTCCACCAGGGACTTTGCGCATTCTTCGCGGAGGTCAGCGTGGCCGCCCCCCTGCACGATCCCGAAGAGTGCCTGATCGGGGCGGTTGTGCGCCGCCTTACAGCGTTTCGCCCAGCGGATCGTGCGACCCACTGCGCCCGCGACCACGTCTTTCTCGGCGGGGAGCGCTGGGCAATGGTCGAAACACATGGCGATGTCCGCGCCCAGGTCTTGCTGGATTTGCATGGCGCGTTCGGGCGTGAGGTCGAGCAGGCTGCCGTCAAGATGCGACCGGAAGGCGACTCCCGCTTCGGTCATCTTGGAGCGTTCGGCGAGGCTGAAGACCTGGAACCCCCCCGAGTCGGTGAGAATGGGTCCATCCCAGGCCATGAATTTGTGCAAGCCGCCGAGCGCCGCGACCACTGACTCACCGGGACGGAGGGCGAGGTGGTATGTGTTGGCCAGGATCATCCTTGTCCCGGTGGCGTGAATTTGGTCGGGGGTGAGCCCCTTCACCGTCGCCCGGGTACCGACCGGCATGAAGACCGGGGTCTCGATTTCGCCATGTGGCGTCATCAACAACCCGGCCCGGGCCTGAGAATGGGGATCGCGGGCGAGCGTCTTGAACTCGACCGGCCGGGTGGTTTTCGCGGGTGTCATTCGGGCGGGTGTCGATCCTGCGAAACTAAAACGAGAAAAGTCCGCTATTCCCGACCATGCCTTGACTTACGACAAGGCATGGTCCGCATTAGCGGACTTTACACGGGTTCAATCCTTACTCGTTTTTGAGCTTGAGCCCGAGCTCAACGAGCTTTTCGCGGACTTCATTGAGCGAAGTCACACCGAAGTTCTTGCATTCCATCAGCTCGTCGCCGGTGTGTACCATCAGCTCGCCGACCGTCTGGATTCCGAGCTTGGTCATGCACTTGCGGGCGCGAACGGACAGGTTCAGGTCGTTGATCGACTTCGCGAGCATCGCCTTGTCTTCGGGCGAAAGCTCGTCCACCGGGTCGGGCCGGAGGTCGTTCGCGGCGCGTTCGCCGGCTTCCAGGGCCATGCCGAGCCTCAGACCCTTCGAGGTCATCATCTCCTTGATTTCCTGGAGCGACGTCTCGCCGAAATTCTTCGACGCCAGTAGCGCTGCCTCAGTGGTCCGTGTCAGGTCGCCGAGCGTCCGGATGTTCATCTTCCGCAGGCAGTTGCGGCTACGAACCGAGAGCTCGAAGTCGGTGACGGGGATGTCCATCAGGCCGCGGAGGCGCTTGATGCCGAATTCGGCTTCCTCGTCGTAGAACATATCCTTGCTGGCGCGGCAGTCGCGAACAAACAGGCGAGCGCGGGGGTGCGTCGGGTCGGCGGCGAGAACCTGGCGGTAGCACGATTCGGCGTCTCGGAACCGCATCTCATCTTCGTAGAGGACGCCGAGATTGATGAGCGCGGCGAGCGGCACCGGGGGACGCGACGTGCAGCGCTTGTAGAAATCGACCGCGGCGTCGTCGTTGCCGTAAAGGTCGTTGATGTACGCAAGTTCGAAGAGAGCGCCGGTGTGGTCACGGTCGAGAGTCAAGGTCTTCTCAAACTCCGAGGAGGCGAGAGGAAGTTCGCCTTCGGCGGACAGCAGGCTGCCGCGCTGGAAGTGGTATTCCGCGGAGGACCCGGCCAGTTTCTCCAGGCCGTCGACGATCTTGCGAGCTTCATCAATCTTTCCGGCGCGGCGGAGCGACCCGGCACGGTGGAGGTCGGACGCCTTGGCGTCGTAGCCGGCCTTGGAGGCGGCGGCGAAGGCCCCGGTCGCGTCGTCCCAGCGGAGCAGGTTCTCGAGCGCGAGGCCCCGGAAGAAATGGGCCAGGCCGATGTCTCCGGCCTTACCCAAGTGTTCCAGTCCGGTGGCGTAGCGACCGAGCATCACCTCGCCGACGCCGATACGAAGATACGTTTCCGGCTTGGGAGTCTTCTCGCGGTCGCGCATCGCGGCGACCGCGTCGCGGAGCGTCCGATACCGGGACGGGTCGCGTCCGAGAACTTCTTTGAGGTCGGCCACGGCCGAGTGGTCAAACGGGGTGCGGTCCAGCAGAGCGCGGACGTCGGTCGTCATCATCTCGGGCATCCGTCAATCTCTCCCTCTTCCATGGTCAGGACGGTTCCGCAACAGTGTGGGTCTAGTCCCTTCCCACGGACGTCGGCGGACGTTCCAAGGCAAGCCGCCTATTGTAACGGACTGTGCAAATGTTGCAACCCGAGCTTTGCGGCCACCTTTCCAGGGTGCGCCAACGGATTCTGGCGGAGTGGTCTTCGCCCTGAAGGGGCGGCACAGGACGGCCCGGGGCATCGCCCCGGGTGACGAGACAAGACGAAAGATTTCAGCCCTGAAAGGGCGGAACCTGATCGCCGTGCAGCGACGGGAATTGTCCCGCCCC
>JAYUFP010000015.1:0-8533 GCA_043738665.1 Isosphaeraceae bacterium | reverse complement strand
ACCAAGAGTCGAACTACCTCCTGTTCTACGATGGTGGCTATGTCTTGCCAACTATATGCCTCGTCTCACTTTGTAAAAACCCCTCCCTCTGAGCGGCTTTGCGGGGAGAGGGAGGGGTGAGGGGTCGCATTTCGCTCGAAACTTCGGATGAGTGGTGAGGTCGATCCCGCACCCCGCACCCCTTACCCTCTCCCCGGAGTACCGGGGCGAGGGCGATCGTCTTAGGATTCGTCCGAGCGTGTTTCGCGACCGAAATCAATCTCCGTATGGACTGTGCGGATACCACGGTTTGTAAGAGGGGGAAATGGATCGCGCGCCGGTGAATTCATCGCATCGCGCGCAACAACCCCCCCGAAGGAGACCGACCTTTCCGCATCGTCAACGCCAACTTTTCATCCGCCCACCCGCACCGTCCTATTGCTTCCCTTGCATCTTCGACTGCAGCGCCTTCAGGTCCGGAGACGCGTTTGACGACTTTTCCCACTCCGGCAGGTGCGACACGATCCACTCGCGGATCTTGGGGTCGAGCTTGCGATCGGCGTGGGGCGTGAGCTCATCGAGCCTGAGGGCCTCGCGGCCTTCGGCCACGGCGTCGGGATACATGTGGATCTCGGCGCTCGACTCGGCGAGCGAGGCGCGGAGTTTGGCATTCGTCGGGTAAAGCCTGGCCGCCGTCCGAATGGCCTGGGTGGCGTCACCCATGAGACGGATGCGTTCCATCGGGGGGATACGATCTCCGAGTCGTTTCACGATAAGGGTGGTCGTCTTCCATCGCTCATTGTGAATTGTCCAATTGTTGGGTGCCCTCGGCGAAGAGCCGGCCTTGGCCATTTCGAGGGGGATTTTCCGCCAGCGAAGGTCTTCCGGCTTGGCCCCGCGCATGTCCCAGACGGCGTACTCCAGCGAGGCGAGTTTGAGCCAAGGGCGGGCGCTGAGGGCGTCGAGATCTTTGGCGCGTTCGTAGTCGGCAAGTGCTCGATCGAAAGCGGGCGGTTTGGCCCTAAGGGCGTCATCCCCGTCGGCAATCGCGGCTTCGGCCTTCCAGTATGGTCCGACCGCCCCGACGAAGGTTCCCAGCAACGCCACCCACACGGCGGCGAGGCCGAACGCGCTGACGCGTCCCCAACTCGGCTCTCGCAACCTGCCGCAACGTCGGTCTTCCCTTAAGTTCAACGCCAGAGCAAGCGCGACCCAGACCCCCATCGCCACCGTCGGATACCCGATGCCCCCCGCCGCTAAGAGATTGACCAGGACAGCCAGCGCCGCGGCCCCGAGCATCGCCGGCTTGACGGGTTGACGACGCCACGCGAGAAGTCCCAATCCGACCGCCAGCAACCACGAGCCGCCCAGGATCATCCAGCGCTCGGTGAGCAAAAACGGATTCAACCCGCCGATCGGCGGGCACGCCAGGAGCCAACCTAGCCCGGCGCAAATCATGAGCCAGCCCGCACCCGCGGGCGGAGCGTCGGGATCATCCGGCGCGGCGCTTCGCCCCCGGGGAATGCCCGGAGGCTCGGGTTCGGTCGAGATTTCAGTGGTCATCGACGGCCCGAAGGCGTTCCAAAACAAGATCACCAGCGCGACCGCCAGGGGGATCACGGCCACGAGGCCCGCGGCGCTCCATACTTCGAGCAGGAAGTTATGCGGATCCTTAATGTCCTCGCTCGCCTCGGGCAATTTGTGCAGGACATAGGGAGCCGCGAAGTTGCCGGGGCCGTAACCGGTCCAGAATGCGCGATGACTGGCCGTGATCGCTCGCCATGTCCCGATCCAGTATTGCGTCCGATAACTGGCGGATTTGCCGGTTTGCGTCAATTCCAGGGTGTCCAACCGGCCCGTCGCCAGACCGAGCGCGACAAGTGTTCCGACGACGATCAGAAAAGCCCCTCCCCCTGCCAAAAGCGCCCGCTTGCTGACACGACTTCGCTCTCGCCAGGCGAGGACGAGGACGCCCGCCAGCAAGCCGATCTTGGCGCTCCGGCTTTTCGTGAGAAGCAGACAGGCGAGCACGGCGACGGTCGGAATCGCGAGCAGGACGGTCGCAACCATCCGCGATCCCGGGCCGTCGCGTCGGGTCAAGTTCGACCACCCCAGTGCGAGCATGACGACCAGCGGTCCGACGAGAAAACCGGCCAGTGAGTTCGCCAGACCGAATGTCGCGAACACTTCCGTCGACCCGAGCAGCCGATTCCGGAACAGGGCATGTTGCGCCGTACCCGGCTCGATCTCCATGAGCCTGAGCGCCTCGCCCTCATTTCGCAGGAACTTCGCGCGCTCGTAGGGCAGCTCGACCCCGAGTTGATAGAACGCGTAGATCGACAAGGCGAAGGCCGTGGCCGCGAGCGCGGCGGCCAACGCCCGGGATTCGCCGCGCGTTCGGGGCAGGTTTCTCGCAAGGACATAGAGCAACCCGATTCCGCCCCACTCCCAGGCGACGTTGATGGCCGGGCGACGGTCGATCGCGTGCGACGCGCTGATTCCGACGATCAGGACGACGGCGATCACCGCCGCGTCCGCCCAGGAGAAACGGAGACGGAGTTTCCCGCCGATCAACGCCGCCGCCAGGGCGATCCCGGCGACGAGGAAAAGGCTAAAGACCCAGACCAAGCCGGTGCCGGCGTCCTCCTGATAATTGGGTTCGCTCGGCCAGTACGCCCTCGCGACCATGAGCGCCGCCGTCCCTCCGAGCGCGACCCGCCGCAGTCGCTCACCGACTTTCGCGGCGAGTTCCGCGTCGGACCCTTCGACGGGAGTCGGCAGGGGTTCAGGCCGTTGGATTGTGGCTGTGGCTCGCGGGTGTCGCCTCGACATCGGCTCGTTCTCGATCCTGAACGTTGACCTGGACCGGGACGGGTTTTCGCTCCGGAACCGGCCGACCGTTCCCGGAGACTTCAAGCAAGGCCACCACCCCGAGCAAGCAGACGGTCTGCCCCAGCACGACCGCGGCCCCGAAGCCGTCGAGTCTATGCAGAAGCAATGCCCCGAGCCCCCCCGCGAGTGTGACCAGATAAATCGTTCGGACCGCCTGGGGCCGAGTCAAGCCGCGGTCGACCAGTCGGTGCGAGAAGTGACGGCGGTCGGGCAAAAACGGGCTCCGGCCTTCGCGAATCCGGATGAAAACCACGGATGTCGTGTCGTAAAGCGGGACCGCCATCACGAGCAACGGGGCGAGCACCCCCCAGCGCGATTCGCCGGTCCCGTACCGATAGTACGTGCCGGCGACCGTGAGTGACCCGAGCAGGAACCCGATGAAGTTGCTCCCCGCGTCCCCCATGAAAAGCCGGGCGGGGTGACGGTTGTGGACGAGGAAGCCCGCCAGTGCTCCGACCAGCCCGAGCAACAGCGCAGGGACGAACAGGCTCCCGACGGCAATCTGCGCCCCGGCGAAAAGCAAAGCGGCGATCAGACCGACCCCGGCCGCGAGCCCGTCCATGTTGTCGAGGAAGTTGAAGGCGTTGGTAAGCCCCACGATCCAGAGTACCGTGACAATGCCGCCGATGACCGGATGTGCCAGAGGTCCAAGGCCGAAGAGGGTCACCCTGACCCCGGCAACCGCAAGGATCGTCGCGAGCCCCACCTGAACTCCCAGCCGTGATGCCCAGGTGAGCCCCTTTCGATCGTCGAGCAGGCCCATTCCCATGATGAAAGTCGAGACGAACAGGATGAGGAAGAATGCGCCGCTTTGAAGTTTCACGCCGTCGGCATAGCGGGCGAGAGCCTCGGGGAGCAAACCCCGTCCGAAGGTCAGCACGGCCACACCGACGATCGACAGGCTCAGAGTCGTGAGCCAGATCGCGACCCCGCCTCCAAGCGGAACGGGGTTCGCGTGTCCCTTATGACCGCCGGGACGGTCGAGAAACCCCAGAGAGTCCGCCCAGCGCCTTATCAATCCGCAGAGATACGCGCTGAGGGCGAATGACGTCGCCAGCAGCCCGATCCCGACCGCCAGGAAGATCGCTTGGTCGCGAGACAACAACGGTATTCGTCCTCGGAATCACGGCGTTTTCTTCGGGCTTGCCCACTTTCCCGACGTCAGGCACCCGACCATCAATCCCGCGACCAGGGCGGAAACGCCCAGCAACGTCACCCACTCCACCGGCCGGTCGGGGGGCCAGGCCTCGTGTTCGCCGCCCCGGATCGTGAGAAAGATCAGAAACGGCCCGGCAAACGCGGCGACCGAAAGAAGTCCCAGCATCACGAGCGGACCAGTGGGGGAGGCGGGGGCCGGCTTTGAAGGGACTTCCGGCACGGTCATGCCCCTTTCCCTCTCACGGCCGCACGAGCCATTTTCCGCTCCACGCACAGCGAGTCGTGCGCCTTTCGGGTCGCTTCGACTTCGGCGATGATCGCCTCACCGGCAGTCGCGACGGCCACATGGTGCGCGGCTTCGGCGTTCCGCCACTTCACCTCGATGGTCCCGTCCTTCAGGCCGCGCTCGCCGACGACGACGCGGAGCGGAATCCCCACGAGGTCGGCGTCCTTGAACTTGACCCCGGGGCGCTGGTCCCGGTCATCGAGGATCACATCCAGCCCGGCGGCCTCGAACTGCTTGACCAGTCCCTCGGCGGCTTCCATCACGGCGGGGTTCTGGGCCTGGAGCGGGGCGACCACCACGTCAAAAGGCGCGATCGCGAGCGGCCAGACGATGCCGTTAGCGTCATTCGAGGCCTCGACGGCGGCGGCCAGGAGCCGGCTCACCCCGATCCCGTAACAGCCCATGATGACGTGGGACTCGGCCCCTTTTTCGTCGAGAAACTTTGCCCCCATCGCCTTTGAGTACTTCGTGCCTAGCTTGAAGACGTGGCCGATCTCGATCCCCATCGTGACGTCGAGGGGCTTGCCGCACTTCGGGCAGGGGTCGCCCGCGACGGCGTTGCGGAGGTCCATGACCTTTTCGACCGAGAAGTCGCGCCCCGGCACCACGCCTTTGAGATGGACATCGACCTCGTTGCCGCCCACGACGACGCTCGGCATCGCGGCCACGGCGGTGTCGACGATCATCGGAATCTTGATGCCGACCGGCCCGAGGAACCCCATCGGGGCTCCGGTCGCCTTCAGGATCGTGGCGGGGTCAGCCGGTTCCAGGGTTGAAACTCCGAACGCTCCGCGGACCTTGGCTTCGTTCGCCTCGTTGTCTCCCCGGATCAGGACCGCCACGGGCTTGCCGTCTCCCATGAAGACAAGGAGCTTGGCGCTAGCGGCTTCGTGGACCTTGAGGAAGTCGCAGACCTCCTGAATCGTCTTGCGATTGGGGGTCGCGACCTTTTCGAACGGCAGGGCGGCCGGGTCGGGCGGAGCGACGGGGGGCGGTGTGCCGATCTCGGCGCGTTCGACGTTGGCGGCGTACCCGCACGACTTGCACTGGATCACCGAGTCCTCGCCGGTGGTGGAGGGGACCATGAATTCGTGCGAGGAATCCCCGCCGATCGGGCCGCTTTCCGCCTCGACGATGACATAAGGCAACCCGCAGCGGTCGTAGATCCGGCAATAGGCCTCATACATCGCGTCGTAGCTGGCACCGAGTTGCTTGACGTCCGCGCCGAAGCTATAGGCGTCCTTCATGATGAATTCGCGGGTCCGGATGATCCCGAACCGGGGCCTGGGCTCGTCGCGGAACTTGGTCTGAATCTGGTAGAGTGTCATCGGAAGTTGCTTGTACGACCGGACGAGGTCTCGGACGGCGTCGGTGACGACTTCCTCATGGGTCGGCCCGAGGACGGCGGGGGTGTTTCCTCCCACGGTGAGGTGCATGAGGATGCCGTTCATCGTGTCGAGGCGGCCGGACTCCCGCCAGATGTCGACGGGCTGAAGCGCGGGCATCAGCATCTCTTGCGCGCCTGCGGAGTTCATCTCCTGGCGAACGATGTTCACGATTTTGTTGAGGACGCGGAAGCCCAGCGGCAGGTACGTATAGGCCCCCGCGCCGAGCTGGCGGATCATCCCCGCGCGGAGCAGGAGAACGTGGCTGGGAGCCACGGCATCGGCCGGAGATTCCTTCAACGTCGGGATCAGGGCTTGCGACCAGCGCACAATACAACTCCTCGCTCGGGATCGACGGGTTTACCGGAACGGGCCGGGGAAAGAAGCCCTAACTTAACACATCTCGCGCCCGAGACGGAGAGCACCTTGGTTGACGCAGGAGGATTCGTTCGAAAACAACCGGGTTCGTCGAGCCTCGGATCATGAATGGGGAATTCTCGGATGGTCAACCAGTACTAAATCTGATAGTTCTGGCTCAGATTCTTGTACTGAGAATCGCTGAGCTCTGATGAACACACTTTTGATTTTTCCAGGGATGGTGATCAAATGTGTGAGAAACCCGGAGCCTCCCAATCTTCGATGATCGTTCTCTCGATCGCGACGTTCGCCTTCCCTGCCCTCATGTCACTCGTCCTGTTAGGGACTCGCGCGGCCTCGATCCTCGACGGGCCGGCGCAATGGCTGACGACCTCGGGGGGGGAATCCATCTCGCTCTACAACATCATGAAAGTCCAACGTGGGCTTCCTTTATATGAAGACCCGCGGCAACCACCGAATTATCCGACGACCTTGTATAACGCCGGATTTTATCAGATCTACGCAAGGGCGACATGGGCGTTCCGGAATGAGACGGCGCGCCTCTTGCCCTCGATTCGATTCCTGACGCTCACGATGGCGTGCTTGGGATTGGCCGGAATGCTCTCGTATGCCCTCACCGGTCTTCGACGGCGGTCGTCCGAGGTCTCGGCCGTCGGCGCGACGCTTGTCATGATCTTCGCCGCGATCACGGTGATGCTCGGCGCGATGCCGGGGTGGTGGTTACTGACGGCCCGCCCTGATATCGCGGCCGCCGCCTGTGGCGCCGTGGCGCTCGCGATCGTGCTCGGGTTTGGGACGGGTCGCGAGTGGACGACCGGCCTCTCGGCGGGTCTCTGCCTTGCCCTCGCCTGGTCGTTCAAACAGTCTTGCGTCCTTATCTTTGCCGGTTTGCTCCTCTCCGCCCTGGTCCAGAGGCGATACCGACTTTCGGTCGCACTCTTCCTTCCCGTCGCGACCCTGGCGATCGCGATGGCCACGTTCCTGGGCCGGGACTATCGCTATAACGCCTTCTTCGCAACGTCCCTCTCGCCGTTCCAGACTCGCAATATGATTCAGCTGGGGATTCGGCTGACCCTGAAAGGGGTATTTCCGCTCACGGCGGCGATCCTCGCACTTGGGATGCTTCCGCACGCCCTCTGGTTGCGCCGGGACGAGCGAATCAGCCTTGTCGCGTCCTGGTGGACAAGCCTGATCGGCGGATTCATCATGTGTTGCCGCAGCGGGAGCGAATTGAATTACTTCTTCGAGCTTTGGGTTGTCGTCGGTTTCCTGACGGTGACCCTGGCGCGGTTGATGGTTCAGTACCCCTCGCCAACCGGACGGAGACCCCCGCGTCTGGCGGCGCTGGTGCTGGGGGTTGCCGCGCTCTGCTCGACAGCCGCCGACGCCGCCTGCCTGATCGGGGTCGGTCGCTTCGGGACCGCGCGGCTGTCGATGTCCCCCGAGATGAGGGTGGAACTGGAGAACGCCAAGGTCATCGCAAGGCAATCCGCGGGCGCTGTTTTTTGTCAGCCCGCGCTCACGGGCCTCGCTCTGGATTTGCCGTTCCCGGCCTACGTGTTCGACGACTACCCTTACTTCCATACGCCCGCGCTGAAGAGGGGACTTCTCCACGGTCAAGGACTGCCGGGGCTGATCGCGGACCATCATTTTCGGATGATCATCTTACAACGCGATGAGATCAAACTCCGCGAGGAAGCGATCAGGGCCGGCTACATCCCGCAGCCGAAGTGGTCACACTTCGCGGTGTTCATACAGCCGGTCGAGACGTCGGGTGGCCTGAGTTCGGGTGCCATGTGGTTCGGTACTCCGAACCCGTGCGTCGCAAGCCTCGGCCTAAACCCCATACACTTGGGGCAAGGTCGGGTCCATCTCCAGGGGGACGGGGCGAAAACCAGCATACCAGCGGGCGATTGACCATGCCCAGTCTTCGGGTCGTTCGACGAGACCCCGCCGCACCGGGTTGAGATGGATATATTCAATCACCTTCGCGAGGGTCGTCGGCTCTATGACGTTCCTATCATAGCCTCCGCCAGCCTGCCAGAACCGCTTCTCCTTGGTCCCGTCGCCCCGTGTCACCGTGAGCTTGGCAAGGAATGACGGGTTGTGGGCCAAAAGCTACGCGATCGCCCATCGGCCAACGGGTTGTTTGATCCGCCAGAAAATTCGGGAGATCTTGTACCCGGATTCCCGAGGACGGATCAGGAGGTGGACGTGTTCGGGTATAATCACATAAGCCCAGAGGTCGAACCGCTCGCGATCTCTAGCCTCAGCAATCGCCTCGACCAGCCACTCCCGAGTCCGATCCCGGGATAGTAGGGGGAGTCGTCGGTAGCAGGAGAACGTCAGTTCGTGGGAGTGGCCCGGGTCTTCGTAACGCCGGCAACGCTTTCGGGCCATCCGGTTACCGCCTCAGGCCTGTCTGTTATCGTCGGCTTGCGGCACGGGTTCGGAG
>JAYUFP010000014.1:0-2787 GCA_043738665.1 Isosphaeraceae bacterium | reverse complement strand
ATCTCAACTTGCGGGTCGACGACTATGGCGCATTCTATCGTCATGTCTTCGAGCAGAGCGTTCTCTTCTGGGGCCGGACCTTCGCCGACGGCTCCCCGTGGCCGACCGCACAGCATTCACGTATTTACTGGTATGTCGTCGGTAAAATGGACGAATGGGATCTGAACGACCCCAAGGCCGAACAACGGCTCCGCGGCCGGTTCGAGATGAACCCCCGGCTTCGCGACAGCTATCTCGAAGACGTGATCCGGAGGATGCCGGACCTCAACCCCGACCGCCGCCTCGACGAGGCCTGGGCACTCTGCTTCTCGGAAACCCGCGACTGGTACGAAGGCAAGCGCCGGGCGCTCGAACGCAAGAAGCGGTTCTACCACGGGGTGCAGGCCGCGACGGATTTCGTCGAGATTCGCCAGGAAGGGCACTGGAAGGTCGACCTCTTGCACCACACCGTGAATGAGAAGGGGCTGGATACGAGCCTCGCCGTGGACATGGTGGCCCTCCAAGAGACGTATGACATCGCGTTGCTCATTTCAGGAGATGCCGACGGCATTCCCGGAATCAACTACGTGAAAGGGCGGTCGAAGCATGTCGGCGTGTCGGAGTTCCGCCGAGGCGCCCCGGCCGATTTCCCCGCCAAGGGCGCCTCTTCCCGCCTGAAGATCGCGGCCGATTTTGTGGTCCAGGTCTACGAGGCCGACCTGATCCGTCGAAACCTCGCGTACCGCGCCGAGGTCGACTACCCCACGGCCTCGAACTCGTCGTACGGACCGGCCGAAAGCAGTTATTGAGGGAAAATGGCCGATGACCGATGACCGATGACCGATGATCGAGTGTGGTAGGAACCGTTGTTTTCAGGCGTTCATCGGTCATCGATAATCGGTCATCCTCTCTGGTCCTCCCTCCGTCATCCGTCATTCGCCATTCTAGAGACCCACCATGCCTCGCCCCCGCGCGATCGTCTTGCGAGCCCCGGGTACCAACTGTGACGAAGAGACGGTCGCGGCCTGGGAGGCGGCCGGAGCGTCGGCCGAGAACTGGCACGTCGGCAAGCTTCTGGCTTCCCCGAACGCCCTCGACGGCTTCGAGATCCTGACGCTTCCCGGCGGCTTTTCCTACGGCGATGACCTTGGAGCCGGTCGGATCTTCGCGACGCGATTGGGGACCGTCCTTGACGAGGCGCTCCGTCGGTTTCACGACCGCGGCGGGCTCGTGCTGGGGATCTGCAACGGGTTCCAAGTCTTGGTCCGGGCTGGGCTCTTGCCGGGCGGTTTGGGTGGTTCAGCGACGTTAACGTTCAATGAATCGGGCCATTACGAATCGCGCTGGGTCCGGCTATTGCCGACCGGAGGCAAGACACCGTTCTTGAAAGATTCCGAGCCGATTGAACTCCCGGTCGGCCACGGCGAAGGTCGGTTCGTGATGCGGGACGCAGCGATGCTGAAGACTCTTGAATCCGCGGGTCAGGTCGTCTTGCGTTACGTCGATGAGACCGGCGAAGCCTCGCAAGACTACCCGGCGAACCCCAACGGCTCGATGGGCGCGGTGGCGGGAATCTGCGACCCGACCGGGAGGATCTTCGGCCTGATGCCTCACCCCGACCGGTTTTTCGACCCGTTGCTCGACCATCGGTGGACGCGCAACGGGTTAAAAGCCGAGGGCGACGGACTGCGGATCTTCCGGAACGCGGTCAGCGCGTTTTGATTTTTCGTGAGGTCCGGGCGGCGGTCCCGCGGATCAGTTCTTTTCAATGCCGCCGATAAATTTGCCCAGGGCCTCAAGGATTTGGTGATGCCCGATCTCGAAGAAGTCGTTGTGATCGGCTCCTTTGACCATAAACGTGGTCACGGGAGTCTTCGCGGCGGCGGCGAGGGTCGTGGTCATGTCGGCCGGGATGAAACTGTCAGCGCTTCCGTGTCCGAGGAGGATCGGGCAGGTGACCTTTCCGATCTTGTCGATGCTCTCGAACCGGTGCCGCAGTAACAGCGAGTGCGGGATGAACGGGTAACGGCGGCGTGCCATCTCGCTCATCCGGGTGAAGGTGCTGAACGCCGCGAGGCCGGCGACGTCATGCTTCGCAGCCAGGTCGATCGCCACCGCGCCGCCGAGCGAACGTCCGGCAACGACGAGCTTCTTGGGGTCGACGTCCTTGCGTTGCAGAAGATGCTGGTAGCACGCCTCGGCGGTCTCATAGCACGGTTGCTCGCCGGGAGAGCCCCCGCTCATCCCGTAGCCCGCATAGTCGGGGACCAAGAGGTTCACGCCCAGCTTCCGAAAATGGTCGAAAACTTCGGAGTCGACATCGAGAAGGTTCGTCCCGTTGCCGTAGAAGTAGAGCATGGTCGGCTGAGATGAAGCGTCGGGGTGCGGGTTCCCCGCGTCAGTCAGGGCGGGACCGAACAGGGCGACGACTTTGTCTCCCCCCGCGGTGTCCAGCGTGATCAACTCCGTTCCAGGCCTGGGTTCGACTTTCGAATCCGGGTTCCCCTGCGTCATCGAGCCGGGGAAGATCAGTCGGGTCTGAAACAGGTAGAGCATCCCCACGAGGCCGACATAGACGAACAGGCAGACCCGCGAGATTCGCACGCCGGCCTGTTTAAAGAAAACGAACGTACGTCGCGTTGTGACCATGGGTTTGTTGTTTGACATTGAGCGTCTGCCCACCATTCGTAGGGTGACTCGAAGGCCCACCTTTGCGTTTCTTGGAATTCCGCCGTCGGCCTCGAAGACTTGACCCGCCCCATGTGCTTCTCGACTCATGGCGTCACGGAATTCTACGCCCCGTCTCAA
>JAYUFP010000013.1:0-8542 GCA_043738665.1 Isosphaeraceae bacterium | reverse complement strand
GGAGCGAACGGTGCCGGAATCCGTTGGCGCACCCGTCGGGTCGAAGCGGCAGGAATGCGGCACCGGGTTGAGATGGCTCGACGGCCGGTGACATTCGTCTCCAGCGATAACTTGCCTTCATCGGCGCGGTCGCCGTAACGTCATCGGCGAGGATGTCTGGGGCTTCTCAGCGGATCAACCCCTTGGCTTCCCTGAAGATCTGCTCCAGTTCGACCTTCTCGCACCAATGCATCCACTGAGATGCCGATCCTGTGATTTCCTGCTTACGAACGGGACGCAAATTACTTCCCGAATTTCCTCGCACCCTCGTAGGCTGGGTCTCGACCCAGCGCATTGTGAACGAGGGCGATGTTTCGCGCTGACTGCGGGAAAGCTGGGTCGAGACCCAGCCTACGTGGCTGAGATGCCGATCCTGTGGTTCCCTGCTTATTGGTGCTCGAGTTACTTTTTCGCGGTTCCTCCTCTCTCCTGCCCCGGCCCTGAAAGTCGGGGCTTTTTGCTCGGACGGCCGATGTGTCCTATTATTCATTGCGACGAGTGTGACAAATCCCGGGGCGGACACGGGATTCCCCGTGATTCACGACCCGCGATTCGACTCAATGCCGATACACAAGGCTTACATCTCCCCATGGACGACTTCCGTCGAACCGCCAGATACCGGGCAAGGAACTCCCTCGTGCATATCCGGTGGCACGATCGTGGCATTCCGAACCTGACGCAGGGCCGTTTAGTTGACATCGGCTCCGGGGGCGTCTTGGTCATGGCGAACGCCGCCGTGGAGGTCGGGAAACAGGTATCGCTTAGCCTGGCCGACGGAACGCAACACGAGCTGATCGAGGCGACGGTCGTCGGTGTTGACGAGGTCGTCGGTCTGTCGCTCGAGCGATGGAAGGCCTACAAGGTCCGGCTCGCATTCCGCGACCCTTGCCCGGACGAGTTCATGAAGGTGACGGTGGATGACTTCTTACCCTCACTCAGGTCGCGGACCTGATCCGCCGTGCGTATCGGGAGCCTTTGAACGGCACTGGTCGGGTACGACCTTTGCCACCCGAAGTCCGTCTTTCGTTCAACGACCGTTGGTGGACTGAACGGTGACCTCAGGTGAACCGCGAGTTCTCGAAATCGATCTCCAATTTCGGCCGATCGGTCGATGGCTCGGCTTCTCGATGTGGTGCCGCGTCGCGGGGAAGAACGTGGGATTCGCAGAATAATTGAACAAGCTCGGGGTCCAGGCCGCCGTTCGCCGCGTCCTCGCGCAGAAGAGTTAAGCAGGACGCGTGCGGGATCGCGTCTCGATAGGGTCGTTTACTCGATAATGCGTCGTACACGTCGGCGATGGAAAGCAGCCTCACGAGGAGGGGGATCTCCTTGATGCCTAATCCATCGGGGTATCCGCGGCCGTCGCAACGCTCGTGGTGCCAGCGGATCAGAGGGATGACTCCCGACATCGAATGGAGCGGTTCGACGATGCTCGCCCCCTGAACCGGATGGCGCTGGATGATCGCGATCTCTTCGGGCGTGAGGTGGCCGGGTTTGTCGAGGATCGAGTCGGGGACGCAGATTTTTCCGACGTCGTGGAGGAGCCCGCCTTGCCTGAGGGTTTCCTTTTCGCGGGCGTCGACCCCGATCCGATCGGCGATGGCCATGGCGTGCGCGGTGACCCGCTCGGCGTGCCCTTGGGTGTACGGGCTCTTGGCCTCGACCGCGCGGGCGAACGCGAACACCACCGCGAGGCTTGTCTGTAACCCGACGATCCGGAGGCCGACCTGAAGCCGGGCGCGGAGCTCGCCGCAGTCGAACGGCTTGGTCAGGTAGTCGTCGGCCCCGCTCTCCAGCGCGGTGACGATGTTTTCCTTGCCTTCCCGCGCGGTCAGGATGATGACGTAGGTCGGTTCGGGGTTGTGCAACGCCCGGACCTTCCGGCAGACCTCCAGCCCGTCCATCTTGGGCATCATCCAGTCCAGGATCGCCAGTTGGGGGGCGTTTGGACCGGAAAGCTTTAGCCAGGCCTCCGCGCCATCCACCGTGGCGACGGTCTCGTATCCCCATTCGTTTAGGGTGCTGACGAGCATGTGCCGATAGAAGGCGTTGTCTTCGGCGACGAGGATCTTCATGGAAGGTCCGCCCCGGCGAGCGCCTCAAGCTCGTCGAGCAGGCGATCGACTGCCGCCGAAAGCCTTGCGAATATCTCGATCGAACCGGCGAGTTCCGATTCCCTTCCCATCATTTCGAGCCTGAGGGCGGCTTGCGACGCCTCGGCCGCTTCGAAGAAGAGGAGCATGCTCTTCAACGTGTGGGCGGCCCGGCAGAGCGTCGTCGGGTCGTTCTCGCGGATCGAAAGGTCGATCTCCGCGAGGAGTGTCGGACAGTCCGCGCGGAACGACGTGATCAGCTCGGCCAGGAGCTTCGCGTTTCCGCCGACCCGTTCGAGCCATTTCGTGCTGTGGGAAACGGTCGACGCGGGGTGTGGAGCGGTCTCGATCGGCCGTCCGCACGACGACTCGGGCGCCACCGCCCGGATCGCGCGGAGGAGGTCGGCGTCGCGGATCGGCTTGCTCACGAAGTCGTCCATGCCGGAGGCCAGGCAGAGGTCGCGGTCCTCTTTCATCGCCCTGGCGGTCATGGCGATCACCGCGGTGTGTCGATCCGTCCCGGCTTCGCGCTCGCGGATCCGCCGGGTGGCCTCAAGGCCGTCCATGTCGCGCATCTGTAGGTCCATGAAGACGATATCGAACCTTGCGGCCTCCATCGCGGCGAGAGCCTCCGTCCCGCTCGAGACGACGATGACCTCGTGACCCATCTTCGAGAGTTTTTGGAGGCCCACTTTCTGGTTGAACGTGTTGTCATCGACGAGCAAGGTACGAAGCCGCGGCATGCCCTGACCCGGGAATGTGGGGGAGAGATCCCGCGCTCCGGCATAATCCGACGTTGATCCCAGTCCGTCGGCGGCGCTCGCCGTCTCGAACTTGGCGGTGAAATGGAAGACGCTGCCGCGCCCTGCCTCGCTTTCGACCCAGATCCGCCCCCCCATCATGGCGACGAGCCGGGCGCTGATCGTCAAGCCAAGGCCGGTGCCGCCGTACCTCCGGGTGATCGAGTTGTCGGCCTGGGTGAACGGGTCGAAGATCGAACGGAGCTTGTCCCGGGCGATGCCGACGCCGGTGTCGGTGACGCTGAAGCGGAGCAGGGGGTCGGGGCCGTCGTGGACCTCCACGCCCACCGCGACGACGATTCTTCCCGCGTCGGTGAACTTGATGGCGTTGCCCGCGAGGTTGATCAGAATCTGCCGGAGTCTGACGTCATCGCCGATCACCCGGTCGGGAACTCCGGGCTCGATGTCGGAACGGAGTTCGAGCCCCTTCTGTTGGGCGCGGAGGGCCAAGGTTTTCAGCGCCCCGCCGACGACCTCGGCGACCCGGAACGGGGCGGGGTCGAGCTCGAACTTCCCGGCCTCGATCTTGCCGAGGTCGAGGATGTCGTTGATGACCGAGAGCAGGGAATCGGCCGACGTCTTGACGATGTCGAGGCACTCACGCTGATCGGGGCTGGGGGCCATGTCGAGGGTGGCCTCGGTCATGCCGAGGATCGCGTTCATCGGCGTGCGGATCTCGTGGCTGACGTTGGCGAGGAATTCCGACTTGGCGCGGTTCGCGGCCTCGGCCTCGTCCTTGGCCTTGCGGAGCTGGACCTTCTGTCGGCGGGTCCGCGACTGGGCGAGCTTCAGTCGCTTGAGCAACCGGCGAAGCTGTGCGTTGCGGTCCTCGACCGGGGTGAGGTCGTCGAACGTGGCGAGCGCGCCCCGGCAGACGCCGTCGTCGCCCAGGATCGACGTCGAGTTGACCGAGACGTTGCGCGCGGCCTCCGAACCGGAACGGAGCCGTAGGAGCGACCCGCGCTGGGGAACCCCTTCGGCGATCGCCCGGACCCAGGGGAAGGCGTCACCTTTGACCTGGAGCTCGGCCTTCGGGTAGCAAAGTTCGGAAGCCCGGCGGCCCCGCAAGGCTTCCGCGGGCACGCCGACGGTCCTGGCGAAGGCATCATTGGCCAGGGCGATCCGTTCCTCCTTGTCGAGGAGGAGAACCCCTTCCATGACCGTGTTCAACGTGTCGCGGACGCGCTCGGGGACCACCCCGGAATTCCCCGTCCCGGAGGAGCGCAGGACGGAGCGCAGGTAGAGGAAGAAGGTGAGGGTTCCGGCCGACGCGATAAAGATCAACACGGGTGCCAGTGAGCCGCCCAGTATCCCCTGGTATTCGTAAAGATTCAGGGGGCGGAACCGGACCTCGATCGCACCCCAGGGGGTTTCGCCCATTGCTATAGGAACGTTCATATGAGTCGGCGACGAACTCGTCCGGGGGCTGTCGCCCCAGTGCCGCCGGTGGTCGCCCACGCTGGCGAGGAGACTGCCGTCTGCGCGACGGACCGCCGCGGAGAGGATCTCCTGGCTTCGGAGCCCGACGGACTGGACCAGGTTCCGGATCATCGGCACGTCGTCTCGCTCCGCCGCCAGCGAACAGGCGACCGCCAGGCTCTCACAAAGCGCCTGGCGACCTCTGCGTTCGGCGTCCTCGCGGTCGGGAAAGAGCCCGACCGCGTGCGCGGCGAACAGAAGACTGACCGTCAGGCTCGTGAGCCCCAGACTGAGGCGCATCATGGTCGTTGTCTTTCTCGTCTCGTTCGCGTTCGCGTTCGCGTTTTCGTTCGCGTTCCTGATTGTCCTGGATCAGCGACTGCAACGTCTCATCGTCTCGGGGGGAGCCGACTTTCCGTTTTTCATCCTTCTCCCAATCTAGTAGTACAGCCAGCGGGTCGACCTGCCCCCAAAGCGGCCTGGCGGTCAAGAGGCTGAGCACGAGGTAGCCGACCCTGCTGTTGAGCAGCACGTAACCGGCATAGGCGATGACGCCCGATCCGACGACCCGGGCGACTTGCCTCGGCGTCTCTCCCGACGAGACTTGTTTGTCGAGATCGTCGAGCTGTCCCCAGAGATAGTTTGAGGAAGGGGCGAAGTTCGCTAGGGCGGAACGGGTATCGTTCCGTTCGCGGGGCGCGACGTCCGTCCGGACCGTCGGTGTCGCGCCCGCCCTGGAAAGGGCGCTGAGTACATTCGAGACGGTCTCGATTGCCGCCTGGATCGCCCCCTGAATTCCCCCGGCCGACGAGCCGCTTGCGGAGGCGTCTCCGCCGCCGTATACCGCCGACCTCGTCGTCCCGGTGTTCGCCCCCGCGGCCGCCGGAGCGGGCGCCGAGCCCGAACCGAAGCCGATCGGAGCGGCGACGACCATCGGTCCGCGGAGCCCGACCGGGGAGACGGACGTTCTGCCCGGGATCTGGACCGTGTTCCCGCCCCAAAAGCCCGAATTGACGACGAGCCCCGAGGAACCCGGCGGGAGAGGGATGGGCGGAACTCCCAGGACGACGACGGCATTGATACCGCCGTCCACAGTCGTCGTCGCGTCCTCAGGCGGAGAATTCGCGCCCGGAAGTGTCCTGCCGTTCCCGAGGGTCGTCGTCGGTGCGACGACCATGGTATCGACCGCCGCACTCGCGAAGCTGCCGTGGAGGTCGGCGACCGTGATCACGACCCGGAACGAACCCGCCTTGGCGAAGGTATGGATGCCGGAGGTCGATAATCCACCCTTGGCATTCGGGGTGATCGTCCCGGCGGAGGTCGCCCCGTCGCCCCATTCGATCGTCGCGGAGAAATCCGACAGGCTCCACGCGGGGTTGGCATCGACTAACGTGGCGACAATCCCCTGATGCTCCTCACCCGCCGTCGGCGAGAAGGCCGCCCCCGTCACCGTCAACGGTGCGTCGGCCACGACGGCGATGCTGTTCGCCGTGGCCACGGTGACGCCCCCGATCCGGATGGTAACGTGGACGGCGTAGATCCCCTCGACCTGATAGGTGTTGATCCCCTGGACCGTGTAGACGCCATGCGCGGCGTCGAACGCGACCACGCCGGCGGAGAGCTTGCCGTCACCCCATTGGACCGTGGCGTTGTAAAGGTGAGGCTTCGGTGTCAAGTCGGGAGAGGCGAAGCCGGCTACCACGCCCGAGAACGCCGCACGTTCCACCGCGGCGATACTAAGTCCGGACGCCGCGAGCGAAAGCGGCTCGACAGTGAGTGTGGCGTCGGTGAAAGTGATGGCGTAATCCGTTGAGGACAGCCCACCGACGGTCAGCGGATAAATGCCCAACGGGCTCATGAGAACGGCCGGAGTGCTGAAGCTCGGCGTGCCGCTCAGTGAGGCCGGAGTGTCTCCGTTCACGAGCCCTTGAAAGCCGATGGAGAAAACGGGGTTCGACTCGTCGAAGGTGCGTGCCGCGTCGTCCGGCGTCACAGTGAGCGGTGCCGGGGTGACGGTGAGCGTCCCGGCGTTGTCGGTGATCGTGTAGTTGGCGGCGACGAGCGTACCTCGTTCAATCGCGTAAGACCCGACGTGGGAGGCGGCAGTGCCCGCCGTGACGGGTCGGCCACTGAAAGCCGCCGGCGTGTCGCCGTTGACCAGGCCCGCGACGGTGTATGTCAGAGTCGGGAGGAACGCGCCATAGACCTTGCTCAGGCTGTCGAAAGTCACCGTGATCGCCGCCGGGGTGACGGTCAGGGTGCCGGGAACGAACGCGATGGCATAGTCCGGACCCGCCGAGAGAGTCCCCCGGTTGATCGGGTAAGTTCGGACGCCGCTCGTCACCGTCGCTGAGGTCGCCGACGCTCCGGACAATACCGATGAGGTATCGCCGTTCACCAATCCCGAAAAGGCATACGTCAGCGCCGGCAAGGCGGCCCCGTATACCTTGCTCAGTCGATCGGCCCTCACGGAGAGAGGTGCGGGAGTGACCGTGAGCGTCGCGAAGTGATAACCGATCGTGTAGTTAGGACCGGCGGAGAGCGTCCCCTGAGTGGTTCCGTAAACTCCGACGTGGAAGCCTGGACTCGCGGCCGTCGAGAGCGCGCCCGTGAAGACCGCGGCGGTATCGCCATTGACAAGACCTGTATACGAATAAGTCAGGGCCGGCAGAGACGCGCCGTAGACACTGCTCAATCCGTCGGGCGTCACCGACAGCGGTGCCGGAGTGACGGTGAGCGTCGCGGCGTTGTAAGTGATCGCGTAGTTAAGTCCGGCGGCGAGTGTACCTCGCGTTATGCCGTACGAGCCCACGCCCGAACCGGCGTTCGCGGCGGTTGAGAGCGCGCCCGTGAAGACGGCGGCGGTATCGCCGTTGACGAGTCCCGTGTACGAATAGGTCGGCGGAGGGAGGGCCGAACCGTAGCGCTCACTCAACACGTCGGGCGTTACCGAGAGTGGCGCCGCCGTGACGGTGAGCGTTGCGGAGGTGTAACGGATCGCGTAGTTCGGACCGGCGGAGATCGTCCCCTGATTGATCCCGTAGAGGCCCGCACCCGAGGCCGCGGTGGCTGTCGTCGAAAGCGCGCCGGAGAAGACAGCGCCGGTATCACCGTTAACCAGCCCGGTCGGGGTATAGGACAGTGTCGGATCGGCGGAGCCGTAGATTTTGCTCACCGTGTCGGCGGAAACGGTGAGCGGGGCGGGATTGACAGTGAGCGTGCCATTGACGTAAACGATGGCATAGTTCGCGGCCGTCGCCCCGAGGGGGATGATGGAATAACTTCCGACAGACGAGGCCGCGCTCGCCGTGGTACTGAAAGTCAATCCGCTCACGACGGCGGCGGTATCGCCGTTGATGAACCCGCTGTAAGAGGCCGAGAATCCAGGGACGGGCTGCCCGTAAATCGTGTTGGCGGCGGACACGGTAACGGTCAGCACGGCGGAGGAAACGGTCAGCGACCCCGCGACGAAGGTGATGTTGTAGTTGGGATCGCTCAATCCGCCGGGTGTGACGGAGTAGGTCCCGAGCGGGCTCGAAGCATTGGCGATCGTGCTGAATGCCAGAGTGCCGACGAGCGAAGCCGGAGTGTCGCCGTTGACCAGGCCGATATATCCGGCGGTGAAGATCGGGTTGGGCCGGCCGAACCCCTTTGACACGGCGTTTGTCGTTACAGTCAACGCGGCGGGCGTGACAATCTGAGTCGCGGGATTGTAGCTGATCGTGTAATTTGGACCGGCGGAAAGCGTGCCGCGTTTGATGGGATAAGCACCGGCTCCCGAAGTCGCGGTGCCGGTGGTGGATAGGCCTCCGGTGAACACGGCGGTGGTATCGCCGTTGACAAGCCCCGCGGCGGTATAGTTCAACGCCGGTACGGGCGCTCCGTAGATCCGGCTTACCGCATTGGCCGTGACAGTGAGGGCCGCCGGGCTGATTGTTAGAGTCCCTCCGACGTACGCGATCGCGTAGTTGCCGCCTGCCGAAAGCGAACTCCGACCGATCAAATAACTCCCGACGCCCGAGCTCACGGTCGCCGTGGTGGACAGGCTGCCGGTGAACACCGAGGACGTGTCCCCATTGACCAAACCTACGGACGTGTAGATCAAAGTCGGAACCGCCGCGCCGTAGGACTTGCTCAGAGGATTCGCCGTGACGGTGAGAGTTGCCGCCGTGACGGTGAGCGTCCCGGTGG
>JAYUFP010000012.1:0-8543 GCA_043738665.1 Isosphaeraceae bacterium | reverse complement strand
CCGATGACCGATGACCGATGACCGATGACCGATGACCGATGACCGATGACCGATGACCGATGACCGATGACCGATGACCGAAGGAAGTGTAAGGAATCTGGGGGAGATCGCGGTCTCATTTCTTGGTCATTGACCATCGGACATCGGGCATCCCGAGAACTCCACGTCGAAAATGAAACCGCCCTACCGCCCTGGGTTCCGCTTAACGCCAAGCGACGCAACCGGTATAATCTTGTGCGGTGAGTGAACTCCTGCCGGCTTTGGACTTTCGCTGGCCCGCCCGTGCCTGTCGCCGGGGGCCTTTCCCTGGCAACTCCGACCTAAAACGGAACCGTCGGGCGCATCCCGCTCACGCTGAGACTGGGTGCCTGGCTTTCCCCTTTCGGTGGATCTGGACCCCGTCTATGGTCTTTGACCCCAAGTACATCCGAAATTTCTCGATCGTCGCGCACATCGACCACGGCAAGAGCACGCTTGCCGACCAGTTATTGCTCCAGTCGGGTGCCATCACCGTGCGTGAGTTCCGCGAACAGCTCCTTGACGACATGGACCTGGAACGCGAGCGCGGGATCACCATCAAGGCACGCGCCGTGGCCATTAATTACACTCTGGACGGCCAGGTCTACGAACTCAACTTGATCGACACCCCCGGCCACGTCGATTTCCACTATGAGGTTTCCCGAAGCCTTGCGGCCTGCGAAGGCGCGATCCTGCTCGTCGACGCCACTCAGGGGGTCCAGGCGCAGACCGTCGCGAACGCCTTCGCCGCCATCAACGCGGACCTCGCCATCGTCGCCGCACTCAATAAGATCGACATGCAAGCCGCCCGACCCGACGAGATCAAGGAAGAGATCGAAAACACGCTGGGGATCGACAGCAGCGAAGTCCTTTCGATCAGCGGCAAGACCGGGGTGGGCATCCCCGAGTTATTTCGAGAGGTCATCAAACGTGTCCCAGCGCCTCCAGGGAATCCAAACGCCCCGCTGAGGGCGCTGATCTTCGACTCGAAGTTTGACGATTATCAAGGCGTGGTCATCTACTTGCGGGTTATGGACGGGCTGTTGAAGGTCGGTCAGAAAATCCTGCTGATGGCCGGCGAAACCGAGCACGACGTCATCAGCCTGGGGAGATTCCGCCCTCGCGAGGTCGCTTGCGATGATCTCGGTGTCGGCCAGGTCGGGTACGTCACGGCCAACATCAAGCGACTTGGCGACGTCCGCATCGGCGATACGATCACTGACGCCTTGAAGCCCGCGAAGGTAGCGCTTCCCGGCTACAAAGAGCCCGTTCAGGTCGTCTATTGCGGGCTCTTTCCCGCCACGAATAACCAGTTTGAAGATCTCCGCACAGCCCTGCAAAAGCTCTCACTGAACGACGCCAGCTTCACGTTCGAGCCCGAATCCTCCGACGCGCTGGGCTTCGGTTTCCGCTGCGGGTTCCTGGGGATGCTCCACATGGAGATCATCCAGCAACGCCTCGAACGCGAGAGCAACCTCTTCCTGGTGCAGACGGCGCCGAACGTCACTTATGAGATCCTTACCAAGACCGGAGAGACGCTGCATATCGCGAACCCGACGCGCATCCCCGACGCCGGCAACATCGAAGAGTTCCGTGAACCCGTAGCGAAGGTGAACTTCCTCGTCCCGGCCGTGAACATCGGCGCGATCATGCAGATGTGCGAGGACCGCCGCGGGGTCTACCTGAAAACCGAATACATCACGCCGACCCGGGCGATCCTTTCTTATGAAATCCCCCTGGCCGAGATGATTTACGACCTCTACGATAAGTTGAAGAGCGCGACCCGAGGTTATGGGACGATGGATTACGAGGTTCTCGGCTTCCGCGCCGGGGATCTGGTCCGGCTTGACATCCTCGTCGCCGCGGAAAAGGTCGACGCGCTTTCGATCGTCGTTCACCGTGATTTCGCTTATCGGCGGGGTCAGCGGCTCGTCAAGAAGTTGAAGGGGGAGATCGACCGCCACCAGTTCGAGGTCGCCATCCAGGCCGCCATCGGCAGCAAGGTGATCGCCCGCGAGACGATCGCCGCCCTCCGGAAGAACGTGACCGCGAAGTGCTACGGGGGCGACATCACTCGGAAGCGGAAACTGCTCGAAAAGCAAAAAGAGGGCAAGAAGCGGATGAAGCAGGTGGGGAACGTGGAAATCTCGCAGGAGGCGTTCCTCTCGGTGCTTGACGACAGCGACGAGTGAGTGAGTGGCGCCGAGTGTTCGGTCCCCTTTCCGCCCGGGATCGCGTTCGAGAAAGGTGCCTGGCACCCTCCGAGTCATGAATCAAGACCGAGAAGCCGCCACCTCCGACCGCCACAATCCGCCGGCCCCTCAAGCTTATAGGGCCGGAAACGGTCCGGGACGCCAGTCCGCTGAATTTCTCGTCGTCCTTTGCCTTAGCATCCTGCTGTTTCGGACCTTCGCGGCAGAGGCCTACATTGTCCCGACCGGGTCGATGGCGCCCACCTTGCTGGGCAATCACCGCGAGATGGACTGCCCGAACTGCGACTTTCACGTCGCGATCGGGCTCGACGAGCAAGGTCGCGGCGGCTCGCCGGTCTGCCCCAATTGCGGACAGGGAGGACTGGAACGCGCTCCAGCGGTTTCGAGCAACGGCGACCGGGTTCTGGTCCAGAAATACTTGTACGACGTCCGGAGACCGAGGCGCTGGGAGGTCGCGGTCTTTCATTTTCCGGGTGACCCCTCGCAGGCGTACGTGAAGCGGGTCGTGGGCCTCCCCGGAGAGTCCCTGCTGATTCAAAGGGGCGATCTGCTGTTCAACGGCACGGTCGCCAGGAAATCTCTTCGTGAGCAGCGTGCGACAAGGATTCTCGTCTACGACAACAACTTCGTCGCCCGCGACACGAATCGCTTTCCGCGATTTCGTTTCCGTCGTGGCTTTCCCATTCAGAAGTTCGAGAGCGGTTGGAGCGCCGACGGCACCGCGTTCGTTCACAATCCCACCGGCCCCGCTAACGACCGCTATGATTGGCTGGAGTACCGTCATTGGGATCCCCACCGCGCGCGATACTCGCCGATCTACGATTTCAACGCCTACAACGGCGCTGAGATCTTTGGCGAGAACATCGTGACCGACCTCATGGTCGCCGCGCGGATCTCGACCGGCCCCGAAGCCGGCTTGCTCGCGGTTCGGATCGATTACGGAGCCGATCACTTTGTTGTTGAACTCCCTTTCGGTTCCGAAAAGACTCCCCTGGTGACGCGAAATCGCCGGGCATTGGAAGTCTCGAACGTCCGCGGCGGACTCAACACCAACGCGAACGGAGTCCTGCTGGAAGCGTCAGTGATGGATCGGCGGCTCTTGATCGCCCTCGACGGCGAGTTGCTCTTCGACCCGATCGATTTCAACGACCAAACCGTCGGCCCCTGGATGAGCGACAACCCCATTGCTCTCGGAACCAAAGACGGCACCGTCCGCGTCAGCGATCTCAGGATTTACCGGGATATTTACTATACGAACACCCTGAGGTCGTTTCCCCATCGGGCGTTCGGGGTCGAATCGGCATACCCGTTGGGGGCCGACGAATACTTCGTGCTGGGAGACAACAGCGCCGTCTCCGACGACTCGCGATTCTGGCCCGGTAGCCCGGTCGTCCCGGCCGAGCTTTTTCTTGGAAAGCCCTTCCTCGTCCACCTTCCCGGACAGGCGGTGCCGCTCAAGGTGTTTGGCCGGTCGCTATACTGGGTTCCCGATCCCCGGGAAATCCGTTACATTCGTTGAGGCCGTTTCCGCCTTGGAGTCAGGTCGGGAGCGCCGGCCGACGGTTCGGGTCGAACCGCGAGCGGCAACGTTTATGGGTCTGAATTGAGGACCGTTTCCGCCATGGCCCGAACGTCCCCGTCCCCGACCATGAATAAAGCGGCCGCGGCGAAAGCCCCTGCGAAGAAGCCCGATCGATCCGATGAGGGAGCGAGAGAGACCGTCGAGGCCGTCGTGGTTGCGTTCATCCTGGCGCTCCTGGTCCGAGGATTCGCCGCCGAAGCCTTCGTCATCCCGACGGGGTCGATGGCCCCGACGTTGATGGGCCGGCACAAGGAAATCGCCTGTCCGCAATGCGGTTACGTCTACGCCGTCAACGCCGCTGAAGAAGTCGAAGGACCCTACGCAGGCACGCCCGAAGGACGAGTCGCGACAGGGATTTGCGTCAACTGCCGCTATCAGGCGAGGGTCGCGAAGGAACCCAGTTTCAAAGGCGACCGCATCCTCGTCATGAAGTTCCCCTACGAATTCCCGCGGCTCCCGTTTTCCTCGGACCCCAAGCGCTGGGATGTCGTCGTTTTCCGCTATCCGGAAAAGCCCGAGGACAGCTACATCAAGCGTTTGGTCGGCCTTCCCGGAGACACCGTGCGGATCTGGCACGGAGATATTTCGATCAAGCCCGCGGGCTCCGATTCGTTCCGCCAAGAGCTTCGTCCCCTCTACCATCAACAGGCCATGCAGATGATGGTCTACGACGACGCCCACCGTCCCAAGGCGCTCAAAGATCGCCCCGACTGGCGACGTTGGGTATCCAAGGAAGGTGAAAGCTGGTCCGAGGAAACGACAACGCCCGGGACATACCGAACGAAGCCGAGCGCCGAGGCGTGGTCCGAACTCCGCTACCGTCACATCGTCCCCGACCCCGTCCAGTGGGCAGCCATCGAGGCGAACGAAACGCCTACCAGGGCACCCCAGCCGACCCTGATAACCGACTTCTACTCGTACAACACGAACTTGTCGGCGAGGGCTTCAGACCTGACTGGAATACCGAACTCGGACGCCGGCAACGCCTGGGACCAGGCCGATTGGGTGGGCGACCTGACGATCTCGGCCCGAGTGAAGGCGGAAAGCGCCACGGGGACTCTGCGATTTGAGCTGATCGAGGGGGGCGTGTCGAACCGCGCCGAGTTCGACCTCGCGAAGGAGTCCGCCACGCTCTTCCACGGAGAGGCGGAGCTTGGAAAGGCCGTTTTTAACTTCCGGGCCGACTCTTCACACGATGTCGTCTTCGCGAACGTCGACAACCGTTTGACCCTCTGGGTCGACGGTGTTCCCGTCTTCGACCACGGACTGACGTATGAAGACCCCGACCCGAACAAGCACCCCAATCCGACCCTAGACGACCTGAACCCGGTCCGGATCGCGGCCAGAGGTTCCGAGGTTCGCGTGAGCGACCTTGTCTTGAAACGGGATATTTACTATACCCAACAACCAGGACACAACGACTACGTCTTTAACCGATGGGACATCTCCAGGCCGCCAAGAACCCCCGTTGAACTCGCCGAGCTGCTCGCCGACCCCGCGAAGGTCTCCGCTTTCGGAACGCTCGGGTACAACGACTATTCCGTCAGCAAGGACGGCTTCTTGATGCTGGGAGACAACAGCCCGCGGAGCAAGGACAGCCGGGCCTGGACCGATGCCGATAGAGACTGGGATTCTTCGGACCGGTTGCGTTGGGAGGTTCCAAGGAAAATGCTGACCGGCAAGGCGTTCTGCGTCTATTGGCCGCACGGAAAACCGTTCGGACCCGACATCCGGATTTGGCCCGACTTTCGTATTCCGTTCCGACCCTACTTCGAACGCATGAAGTGGATTCATTAGAAGAGTTTGCGACGACCCGATCGGCTCTTCGTATCCAAGGATGACCGGCGCACGAAGACGCCGGCCGCGGATCGGATCGAGGGATTCACGGAGGATCGTCCCATGGCTTTGCTCGAAGTCCGTGGTCTGGAAAAGTACTACGCGCGTCGCAAAGTGGTGAACGGCGTCGACTTCGAGGTCAATCGCGGCGAGGTCGTCGGCCTCCTCGGCCCCAACGGGGCGGGCAAGACGACGAGTTTCCGCATGACGATCGGGCTGATCGATGTCGATGGCGGCAAGGTCTTCTTCGACGGCCGCGACGTCACTCACATGGCCATGTATCAACGCGCCCGCGCCGGCATGGGTTACCTCGCGCAGGATTCCAGCATCTTCAAGCAGTTGAGCGTCGAAGACAACCTGATGGCCATCCTGGAGACGCGCCGGGACCTCAACCGCCGCAGGCGCAAGGACCGCCAGAACGAGCTCCTCGACCAGTTCGGCTTGACGAAGATCCGGAAGACGAAGGCCAACCGCGTCTCTGGTGGAGAGCGTCGGCGTCTGGAAATCGCGCGGTCGCTGATCACCGAACCCAAGTTGATCATGCTCGACGAACCGTTCGCGGGCATCGACCCGAAGACCGTGGCCGAAATCCAGGACCAGATCCGCAACCTCGTGGATATTTACAACATCGGAATCCTGTTGACCGATCACCAATTTCGCGAGACGATCCAGGTGAGCGACCGGATTTACGTCATTCGTGAAGGGAAAGTCTTCGCCTACGGCAACCGCGAGCAGATCGTCAATAACCCTGACGTCCGCCGTTATTACATCGGCGAACGCTATGACGTCGGCCACATGGTTGACGACCGGCACGTCCACTCGATCCACGACGGAGGCCCGCCCGTCGCGAGAGACGAGGCGGTCGCAGTCTCCACGCTCCCCGCCCTCGCCTCGCTCGAATCCCCGGTCCCGGAAATTCCCCGTCCTGGAGACGCTCGCCTCGGCGCTTCGGAGCCCGACGAGTTCGGATTCGTGGTCAAGGAACCTCTCGACCCCGGCCGCGCTCTCATTGACACTCGTCCCGTCGCCACCCCCCGCGTTGACTACGCCGACGACCAGGATCACATCCTCGGAGGATCCGTCATGGTCGTCGGAGACGTCGTCATCGAGGAGATCGACGTTCATAACGCGTCCCGAACTCCCGATAGCCCCCCCAAATCGTGAACGCCACGGGCCGGATTCGATGACCATGGCGAAAACACCCCATCCGAGCCTCCTGATCGCGATCGGCGGGCAGTCCGACTCATCGCGGAATCCTCGAATTGACCTTCCAAGAAAGTCCCTATACTTCGCTTATTTTACCTGACTATCCAGAAATACCGAGGCATGCGTCCCAGATCTGGCGTGATGTTGTGATCGATTAACGAAAGCGGGGCTTCGTAAGTCACGTCATTGGAGTTGGGCCGTAGATTTGTTCCGTTCGATGGGATGGAATGCCTTTGGTTCGGGGAAGATGAACCGAACTGTTGGAGCGAGCATCGTGAGCGTCAAGATCGAGGGGTTCCTATTGCCCCTCGCGGCCTTTGTTGACAAGATTTGTGATCGGTTACTTAAACCGGACGGCTCGCCGCGGGAAATCAACTCCGGCATGAGGTCGTTCTCGGGCTTCACACCAACGTCGTAGGCTCTCCCTTGAAATTAAATCCGGTGAAGCGAGCGTTGCGGGCGGGCAAGCCGCAGGTCGGGACTTGGTTGTCCCTGGGGAGCGTGGTCGCCGCCCGTTTCCTCTCGAGGACCGGCCTCCCGTGGCTGACGGTGGACATGGAGCACTCGCACACGGACATCCAGACCGCGGCCATGATGTTCGGCGTGATCGCCGACGGAGGCTGCGTGCCGATCGCGCGAGTCCCGACCGGGCGGCATGATTACATCAAGATGGTGCTCGACTGCGGCGCGATGGGGATCGTCGCCCCGATGGTGATGACGGCCGAAGAGGCCCGAACGATCGTCGCCGCCTGCAAGTTCCCTCCCGTCGGGAATCGCTCACTCGGCGGAAGCCTCCACGCCCTGAACTATGGGTGTTCCGCCGAGGAGTATTTCGCGAAAGCGAACGACGAGATCCTCGTCGTCATCCAGACCGAGCACGTCGACGCAGTCAAGATTGCCGACCAGATCTATTCGGTCCCTGGCATCGACGCGATCTTCGTCGGCCCCAACGACCTCGCCGCCTCGATGCGGAAGCCGGACGGCACGACCCCCAGCAAGCAACAAATGGAAGACACGCTCGGGACGATCCTCGCGGCCGCCAAACGAAACGGGGTTCCTTGCGGGCTCCACGTCAACTCCACCGCGGACGCGGTCCGGCGCGCGTCGGAGGGCTGGCAATTCATCGCGATGGGTTCCGAATTGAAAGTCATGCTCGACGGAATCACGAGCCTGGTCGACACCGTTTACCCCGATCGAGCCGCCGCCGATCTCGCGAAGTACTGATTCAGACTCCGCGGATGGAAGGCCCGCGGTTTGCACGCAAGGAAAGCCCCTCAACCCCCCTCGATTCGGTCGATTCCCGTTTCCCCGAAAACCCTGTTGATCTGCCCGACGAGTCCGAATCGCGGGACGCGTTTCCGCGCGTCTGTGAGGCGACAGGCCACACGATTTTCCCGCTCGAGTATTGATTCACTTACAACTTGAGAGTTCACCCATGAATCGATTTTCACTCTCCACCAAGTTCCCTCGTTTATTCCGCACCCCCTCGAAAACATCCCGCACCCGTCGGGCACCCGTCGTGGGTCCTGAGCGCCTTGAAGACCGCAGTCTGTTGAGCCTTGCCTTCGGCAACAGCTTCGGCGTCGGCGGCAACGGTGCCATCGGCGTCGAGACCACAGGGCTCGGGGTCGACCAGTCGGGGAACCGCTACGTCACCGGGTCTTACAAAGCGACGGTCGACTTCGGAG
>JAYUFP010000011.1:0-2790 GCA_043738665.1 Isosphaeraceae bacterium | reverse complement strand
GACGGTGCCCGACCATCCGGGGCATCCCGCGGTTCTGAGCCCAGCGGCCGTTGCCGTCCATGATGATCGCGATATGACGCGGCAATTGCTCGGGCTTGAGCCCGACCGACGCGATCCGAGACTGTCCCTCTTCACTGATCGCGACGTTGGCCATGGTGTCCCAAGAGAATGACGAATATCGGATGTCGGACCGGGATCTCAGGGCATTCTAGAACCCCGCCACACTCGTTCCCACGCGAATCGTCGGAGCGACGGGAACCACGAATCGTCGAGCATTTCGCCTTGGCCATCGGTCATTGGCCATCGGCCATTTTCAAGAAACGTCCGTGATCGTCTGCGTCCGCTCCGGCCCGACGGAGACGATCGACACGGGAACCCCCATCTGCTTGCCGAGATAGCGAACATAGTCGCGAGCGTTCTGAGGAAGCTCGCCCCAGGTCCGCGCCTTGGTGATGTCTTCCGACCAGCCGGGCAGGGTCTCGTAAACCGGGCGGCACTGTTCAAGGTCCGCAAGGTGTGCGGGCATCTCGTTGACCCGATTGCCGGACGCGTCTTCGTAAGCGACGCCCACTTGCAATGACTCCATCCCGCTCAGAACGTCCAGGAGCATCACGGCGATCTCAGTCGAGCCGCTGACCTTCGCGGAATAACGAGCAGCCACCGCGTCGAACCACCCGCAGCGCCTCGGGCGACCGGTCACCGTGCCGTACTCTCGACCGATCCGTCGGATTCGCTCTCCGGTCTCGTTGTCTTGTTCGGTCGGGAACGGCCCGCCACCGACCCGCGTCGTGTACGCCTTCACAATGCCGATCCAGCGGTCGATGTGCCGGGTCGGAACCCCCGAACCGGCCGCGATCCCCGCGGCGCTGCTGTTCGAACTGGTGACATAGGGGTAGCTGCCGTGGTCAACATCCAGGAGCGACCCTTGAGCCCCTTCAAACAGCAACCGTTCGCCGCGGCCGATCGCTTGGTGAAGCCAGGTGGTCGTGTCGCGGGCGAACGGGCGGAGCCGCTCGGCGTGATCGAGGTATTCATCCGCCACGGCCGAGGCGTCGAACGGCGTGAAATCGGGGAGCATCGCCGTGAGCAGACGGTTCTTGTACGCGACGATCCGTTCGAGATGCACCCGAAACCGCTCGGGATGATAGAGGTCGCCGAAACGGACCCCGTGGACGCGTCCGACTTTATCGCGATAGCAAGGGCCGATACCCCGACGGGTCGTCCCCAGGTGGTCGGCCGCGGATGCCGATTCCTCGGTCAACCGTTCCTCAGCGAGGTGGTAAGGCAAGATCACATGAGCGCGATCGCTGACGTGCAAGCGGCCTTCGAGGTTCACGCCTTGTTTCGCCAGCGTGTCGATCTCTTTGAGGAGGGCGGGGGGGTGGATCACCACGCCGTTGCCGATCACGCAATGCACGCCGGGGCGGAGGATGCCCGTCGGGATCAACGAGAGCTTGTAAGTGACGCCGTCGGCCACGACGGTATGCCCGGCGTTCGCCCCGCCTTGATAGCGCACGACCGCGTTATGGCGGTCGCAGAGCCAGTCGACGATTTTCCCTTTGGCCTCGTCACCCCATTGCAGACCGACCACGCAAGTCGAAGGCACGTCGGACAATCTCCGGACCGAAAACGCGGCGGCTCGGCCGCTTTGGATGACAAAGAAACAGGGTAACGCCCCATGCGCGGGGCGTCAATCGCGCCGACGACGAGTAACCTGTTGACGAACGTCATCAAATTCGCTTAAGGATTCGATCATACTCGGCGTGAGTTCCGATCCAGAACCAGACAAGACTGGGTCCGTCCTCGACCGCGAGCGCGCGGTAATGCAATCCGATTCGAACGGACCAAGGGCGGCCAACTTGCTTGAAATGGAGAGACGGGTGCCGAGAATCTTGCCGGAGCAGGAGTCTGCCTGCCGCTGAACGTCAACGGGAAGCTTGAAATAACACCTCCAAAATTGCGACGCGGCACGATGATTCAAAGGTCGGTGCAACGCCCTTCGCGTGAATCTTGCAGGGCTTCCTTCATCATCGCATCGAGCCGTCCCTCGGCGTCATCGCGTTCGATTTGCCGATCCCATTCCTCGGCATCGAATTCGGCGAACCAGGCGCGGAGGACGGCACGATCCTTTTCGGGAAGACTTCTGATCGCGGTTTCAATTTCTGTAACAGTACTCATGGCGGAAATCGGTGAGTTGGTAACGCCCCTGCCAATGGATCGTCGGTCCGCGTTTCGATCAAACACAATGGCTGGGGCGAAGCGGTGGATCATCGGACAGAAAACGCGGCGGCTCGGCCACTTTGGATGACAAAGAAACAGGGTAACGCTCCGGGCGCGGGGCGTCAATCGCACACACGGCATGGGCATTTTGCCGTGATTACCGATTCGTCGTGCATTTTGACACCGCGACGTCGGTCCTGCTACAGGTCGAGAGGGCGGTTCATCAAGTCGGTGCGGCGGTTTTCCTTGAAGTCTTCGTCGGCCTTGTCGGCCAAGGCGTCGAGCCGTCCGGCCAGGATGTCGGTCTCGATCTGGGCGTCCCACTGATCGGCCAGGAACTCCTCGAATCATTGAGAGAAGCGTGCAAGCTCGTCGGAGGAAAGCTGGGCGATGGCGGACTGAATTGCTTTGGCGGTCATGACGTCAAACCTGAATCATGCCGAATGGCGCGAGTCAAGAGACATCGGAACATTTTTTGACGGCTTGAATCGGGCGCGACGGCTCGCGGGCCGGTAAGGAACCGCGAAAAAATAACTTGAGCAAATCCACGTCTGTTGCTGGGTGCCACAT
>JAYUFP010000010.1:0-2791 GCA_043738665.1 Isosphaeraceae bacterium | reverse complement strand
GTTTCCATCAGCAGAAGGCCCACGATCAACGCGCACGCGATGAGCGCAAGGCCGGGAAGGCCGCCGCCGGGAAATGACCTCGAGAACGCCAAACCCCGCACCAACGTTCGAATCCCTTGACCAGAGAGTGACCGCACCATGTCCGTCCCCCTCACCAACCGCCACGACCTCTTGATCCTCTTCGAGGTCACCAACGGCAACCCCAACGGCGACCCCGACTCGGGCAACATGCCCCGCGTCGATCCCTCCACCAACCTCGGGCTCGTCTCCGACGTCTGCCTCAAGCGCAAGATTCGCAACTTCGTGCAGCTCTTCCCGCCCTCTACCAACGGCAAGGGATATGACATCCTGATCCAGCAAGGGGCCGTCATTGAACGCAGTCAGCTCGCCGGGATCAAGGCGACCGAGAAGTCGGCCGACGCCGCCGACAAACGCTCGCACGCCGAGCGAGTCAAGGACTGGCTCTGCAATCGCTTCTACGACGTTCGCACGTTCGGACAAGTCATCTCGACCGGCGACAGCGTGATGAAGGGCTCGTCTTTCGGCCAGATCCGCGGCCCCGTTCAGTTCACCTTCGGCCGCTCTTTCCACCCCGTCCTGCCGGTCGAGATCACCATCACACGCTGCGCCGTCACCAAGGAAGCCGACGCCGCCAAGGAACGTACGATGGGCCAGAAGTACATCGTGCCGTACGCACTCTACGCCGCCAAGTGCTACCTGTCGCCTCCCTTCGCCGAGCAGACCGGCTTCGATCAAAAGGATTACGAAATCCTGATCGAGGCGATGACCCACATGTTCGACCACGACCGTTCCGCCGCTCGCGGCGACATGGTCGTGCGCGGGCTCTTCGATTTCGAGCACGTCGGCACTCAATCGGCGGCCAACGCCGACCAGAACACGCGCGAGGCCCGCCTCGGTTGCGCCCACGCGCATCAACTCTTCGAATCGATCAAGGTCAAACTGAAAGACGGCGTCGCACAGCCCGCGAGCTTCGCCGATTACCAACTGACGTTCGACTTCGACGCCAAGGAGTTCAAAGATAAGTTCAAGGGCGTCAAGCCTCAAATCCACGTGAATCCCCGAGCATGACCAACCCCAACGACCCCGAGGGGGACGACCTCGTCCCCCTCTCCGCGCTCAACGCCTTGCTCTACTGCGACCGCCGCGCGGCGCTGCGGCACCTGGATGGGCTCTACGTCCACAACGTCCACACTCGACTCGGCGACTCACTGCACAAACGGGCCGACAAACCCGGGTTCGAGAAACGGAAAGGGATCCGCACCGAACGCGCACTCTGGATCGCGTCCCGACGCCTCCGGCTTTTCGGCCGCGCCGACCTCGTCGAGTTCCGCCGCGCGCCAGGAAAACGCCGTCGGGGCGATCCGGTCGTCGAGACCGCTTCGCCGGTCGAATACAAACGCGGCAAGAAACGTCGCTGGGACAACGACGACGTTCAGCTCTGCGCCCAGGCCCTCTGCCTCGAGGAAATGCTCGGAACTGCCGTCCCCTCCGGAGCGATCTATCACGAGCAGAGCAAGTCGCGCCGCGACGTCGAGTTCACTCCGGAACTCCGCGCCCAGACCGAAGACGCCGTCGCCCGTCTCCATGCTCTGTTGGAGAGCGGACGAATTCCCCCGGCGGTTCTCAAGCCGCGGTGCCGAGGGTGCTCCCTCCGAGGCCACTGCCTGCCTGAAGCCTTCGGCAACCCCGTCGCGATTGCAAACTACCTCGGCGAACTCTTCCGCGCCAACTGACCCAGCCCCGACAAAACGGGTTCACACATGGATATTCAGCTCAATACACTTTACGTCTTCACCGCCGGGTCGTACATCCACCGCGACCATCGCAACGTCGTGGTCGAGTTTGAGAAAAAAGTCAAAGCGACGATCCCGATCCACCACCTCGACGCCGTCGCCGTCTTCGGCCCGAGCCTGGTCAGCCCCGGCGCGATGGAACTGTGCCACGAACAGGGTGTCAGCCTGACATTCCTGAGCGACTCGGGCCGGGTCATCGCGCGGGTGGATGCTCCGAGGTCGGGCAATGTCCTGGTGCGTCGCGAGCAATTCCGCCGGGCCGACCGACCGGAGTCATGCGCCGCGCTGGCCAGGGCGTTCGTGGCCGGTAAGCTCCAGAACGCACGGCACACGCTCCTTCGGGCCGGTCGCGACACCGACGACCCCGACGCTCCCGCCGTGTTTCAGCGCGCCGCCTCACTGATCGGACAGCACCTCGAATCGCTGCCGAATTCCCCCGACGTCGATGCCATCCGCGGCCACGAGGGCGATTCCGCTCGAGTCTACTTCGGGGTCTTTCCCCGACTGATCCGTCCCTCCCGGCGCGATGACTTCCCCATGAATGGACGCTCACGCCGTCCACCGCTCGATCGGGTCAACTCGTTGCTCTCATTCGTTTACGCCTTGATGACGCACGACTGCGTCTCGGCCTTGACCGCCGCCGGCCTTGACCCCGACGTCGGCTTCCTCCACGCCGACCGCCCGGGCCGGCCGAGCCTCGCGCTTGACCTCGTCGAGGAGTTCCGCACGTTGATCGCCGATCGCCTCGTCCTCGCACTGATCAACCGGCAGCAGCTTGGGCCCGCTGATTTCATCGACCGCGACGGCGGTTCCGTCGAGTTGACCACCGACGGCCGAAAGGCTCTCGTCAGTGCCTATGTCGCGCGTAAGCGGGAGGAGGTAACCCATCCCGTGCTCGGCACGAAGGTCCGGGTCGGACAGCTTCCCTACCTCCAGGCAAAGCTCCTCGCCCGTCACCTCCGAGGCGACGCGGACGG
>JAYUFP010000009.1:0-2792 GCA_043738665.1 Isosphaeraceae bacterium | reverse complement strand
CAATCTGTTCGAGGCGCTCTCACACGAGGCAGCCCGAGAGTTTCAGCAGGCCGACGGCCAGGAGTTGCAGACTAGCAAATGCAGGGCCTTGCACAGTTCTTCCATGGCTTATGTGAACACGACACATTACTTCCGCCGGGTTGGCCGGCTCGACTTGATGGCCCAGGCGCTCAAGATTCCGTCGGTCAACATTGAGGGATTCCAATACGAGCGGAAGTTGCCGATATGTAGCGACTTCGGCACCTGCCCAAATCTCGACGGGTTTCTGACCTACCGGAGCGGTCGTCTCGCCTGCACGGCGATCGAGGCGAAACTGACCGAACCTCTCGGTCGAGAACACTCGGGGTTTCCACCGAAATACTTCGGAGTGAGGGGGGCTTTCGATGGCTTACCGCGGCTCCGCAACCTTGCCGAGCAGATCAGCGGGGAGACCGATCCGAGCTTCCAATTTTTACATGTAAAGCAACTAATCTGCCACGTCCTGGCCCTCAAAACCGCGTTCGGCTTGGACCGGTGGCGACTCGTCCTGCTGTACCTCGACCTTCCGGGCGAGTGCGGGGTCGAACTCCGGCGGGAACTCGGGGACTTCGCCCGCTACGTGGATGCGGACCTCGGGCCCAACATCTTTTCGGCCGTCGCTTATCAGCGATACATCCTGCGACTTTCCGAATACCGGGGCGAGCATCCGGGATTCATCGACTACTTGGCGACGAGATACCTGTAATGTTCCACATACGTGTTCACGGGCCGGGATAGCTGAAAACAAGGTGATATTGATGGTCTGACGATTGTAATCCACCTGTTTTACGGCCGTCATACCTTGGTGAAATCGTTGAAAACAAGGGACTTCACCCCGTGAACGCGTTCGCCCGATCAGCTTCGGATTACGCTGGGTTGAGGGTTAGTGGAGTTCTTGTTGACCCGCTCCTCCAGGTCGGCGATCCGCCGCTGAAGGGTGGTGAGCAGCGCCCCGATGGCGACTTGGGCCTCCGGGGCAACGGTGTCCCGGAGCGGCTCAGGGATCGGGGTCGCATCACTCATGCCGCATGGGATACGGGATGGCGAAGACTCAAGTAAGACTCGACCATTGAACGCCTACCGGAGCCTGGACTGGGGGATGATCGCACGATCAGCAAAGTCCCAGGCTGGAGGGGCCGTTCACCGGGGCGCGTCCACGGGCAGGGAACCCCGAGGCGGAGGGTTCCACCCCGTGCACGCGTCCCCGGTCAACCGGACCGAGGCCCGACATCAGGGCTTCGTTCCTGTCAACTTTCCATTGAACCCGACCTTGAGCGCGGCAAGGTCGGCGAGGACCAGATCGAGCCCTGTCAGGTCGAGAGTGCCGGGTCCGTCGAAAGACAGAGCCTTGCCCCCGTCCGTGAAGATTGCGTCGATGGCGGCGGACGAGGTCGGGTCCGTCGAAGCGGTGTTGCTGAAGAACGAGCCCATGTTCGGGTTGCCCTTGCCGTCCGTCGTGATCACCCCCTTGGCGGCGATGACGCCCTTGTTGTTTTTCGCGGACAGGGTCGTGCCGAGGGTCGGGTCTCCGATCTCCCCACCGGAGACGAGGGCGCTCGACCCGTCGATGAGGCCGTCGATGACCACGTTGCCGAGGATCCCGACCCGGGAGGGGTCGAAACCCGGAATGCGGCTGCCCCGGGCCGCGACCCTTGCCCCCCGGAGGCCGCCGTGGAACGTCATGTCGGCCAGGATGTTGCCGAGGGCGACGATCCGGCCGCTGAAGGGGCCGTTGGACAGGATGCCGCCGACGCGGGTCGGGGTGCCGAGGAGCATCGAGATCGCCCCGATGTTGCCCTGGGCGGCGATCGTCGCGCTGATGCCGCCGTCTCCGCGAATCGAGCTGACCAGGTCGCCGCGGCTGATGATCCGTCCTGTGAGGCCGCCACCGCCGCCCACCTGGATCGTCGTCGCCGTGACGTAGGCCGGATCGTGCTTGCCGGCCGAAGGCACGACGTAGGCCCGCCCGAGGTCGGCCGAGACCGACGACTGAACGCCGGTGATCGGGTCGGTACGCAGGCCCGTCGTCTGGACCGTCCCAAAGATCGGCCCGTCGGTGCTGATGTTCCCGAAGAGGGCCGGGGCGGTCACGTTGTTGATCCCCGAGCCCGAGCGGATGGCCAGGTCGCCCATCGGCCCGGTGCTAGTGATCGACCGGGCGACGAACTGCCGAGAGTCGATCGAGCCGCCGTCGCCGCGGAGGTCGATCGTCTGGACGACCGAGTCGTCGAGCCGGCCGTGCTTGTCATAGGCTTGGGCCACCCCGATCAAGGCCGTCACCGCGCCCCTGGCGACGTTGCTGGGTGTGTTGGTGATCCCGTTGTTCACGCCCTGGACCGTGAACGCGATGGTGTCGTCGTCGAAGCGGCCGCCCGCGGGGCCGTCGGCGAGGAAGAAGGCAACCCGCTGGGTAGCCAGGTCGGCGAAGGGGACGCGGAAAGTCTCCAGGCCCGTGCCGTTCGTCGAGCCGGCCTGGACGATGGCCGTCCCCGCGGCGAGCAGTCGCCCGGCGTCGTCGGCGTCAGCCGAGGCGCCGGTCTCGAGGGTGCCGTCCTCCTCGGCGTGTGAGCCGAAGGCGACCGCCTGGATGCTGTGGGCCGCGATCGACCCGTCGGGCGCGAAGTCGCGAACGCCGACCCCGGCGAGGTCGTCTTTCGGCAGGGAGACGCCCGCCCGGGAAGGGCTCGGGCCGAAGTAGGACGAAGCCGCCGGGCTCACGGCGGTCAGGAGGTCGCCTTCGACCGCGACGTTGCGAAGACCGGAAACCCCGACGG
>JAYUFP010000008.1:0-2797 GCA_043738665.1 Isosphaeraceae bacterium | reverse complement strand
CGCCACCCGTAAACCGCTCGGATTAATGGACTTGCGGCCTTGAGTCGCGAGATTTCGTCAGTTCGGGCAAACAAGCCAAAAACAAGCGTTTCAAGTTTGCGTAGGTCACGACCGTCATCGGGCATCGGGCATCGGGCATCGGGCATCGGGCATCCGCCTGATGCGATTCATCCTGCCGGATCACCTTTCAAGAACCCGCCGTCGATCCCTCCAAGGCGCGGGTCCAGGCGTCCGCGGTCACGGATTCCCGATTCCTCGTTTTGAACGCCGTCGGGACGACTGCCGGCCCGATAAAGACAACCGGTTGCGACGGACTTGCGGCCGGCCGGCCCGAGGCCGCGAAGGAGCCCCGCGTCGCGCCCAGCTTGACGAGGCTCCCGACTGACGTCTCGACGGGCACGTCGGCGTAATTCGTCGCGCCGAGGATCCCGGCAAGGTGGCCGCCGCCGCCGGGATTCGCCACAAACCATTGCCCGGTCGACGGGCGGAAAACCGCCATCTGTGCGTGGCCCGTGGCGTCGTAGTCGCCGGGGACGGGGATGTCGAACAGGTTCGCCCCACCAAAGGTTCCCAGCAGACGCCCGCCTGATGGTCCTTTCACAAACCATTGCGCGGTGCTCGGTCGAAACACGGCCATCTCCGTGTGCCCGGTGCCGTCATAATCGCCGGGAGCCGGAATGTCGAACAGGTTCGCCGCGCCGAAGGTTCCCAGAAGTCGGCCGCCGGAAGGCCCCATCACGAACCATTGTGCGGTGCTCGGACGAAACACCGCCATTTCCGTATGGCCGACGCCGTCGTAGTCGCCGGGGACGGGGATGTCGAAGAGGTTCGCCGCGCCGAAGGTTCCCAGCAGGTGACTGCCGCCGGAGCCGAGGACGAACCACTGGGCGGTCGAGGGACGGAAGACGGCGACCTGCGCGTGGCCGACTCCGTCGAAATCGCCCGCGATCGGGATGTCGGAAAGACCGGCCGCGCCGAATTTCGGGGCCGGAGTCAACAGGCCCGCCGTGCTCTGCTGGACGGTCCATGTGGCCGTCGAAGGGTGAAAGACCGCGAGGTCGGAGCGGCCGTCACCGTCGAAATCCCCCGGAGGCTTCGCGTGCGGGACGTTCGACGGGTCGATGATCGTCAGAACGGCGGTCGACGGCGCGCCCGGAACTCCCCCGCCCGTCGGCGTGGTGAGTGCCAGGTTCACCGTTTCGTCACTCTCGACCAGGCCGTCGTTGAGGATCGGGATCGTGAACGTCTTGACGAGTTCGCCGTTCGCGAACGAGAGCACGCCGCTGGTGGCCGCATAATCCGTACCGGCGTGCGCGGTGCCGTCGCTGGTGGCGTAGTTCACCGAAAAGGCCGAGGGCATTCCGGCGCGGGTCACGGTCACGACCAGCGACCCACCGGTCTCGTTCACGGAATAGGTCGGCGCGTTAAACTGGACTGTCGGCGCGGGGAGCGTAGTGACCTGCCAGCCGAGGTCGTGGAGCGCGGCGATGTCCAGGCTCGTCGCGATGCTTCGCGTCCCGTTCGGCAAGACCGGGTCCATCAACGCAGCGCCGCCGTTGGACTGAACGGACGACGCCCAGTGATCGCCCGAGGCGTTCACGGGGACAGGCTGGCCGCCGTTCACCGATTCGGCGGTCGGACCGTTGAATGACCCGCCCGAAACCAGGGTGTCCCACGACCCGGCCGTGCCGAGGCCGAGGACGTGGCCCAGCTCGTGCTCGGCGACCGAGAGGAAATCCGTCTGGTTCACTCCGAGGTTGGCGAGGCTGAGACCGAAGTACCAGTTCGTTCCGCCGCTGCCGTCGAACTCGATCGAGCCGCCCCAGGGGCCGAAGCTGGTCGCCGGGGTCGCCAAGGCACCGGTTTTTCCGCGGGCGGAGACGATATCGAGCCAGGCGGAATCTCCGGAGACCGAGAAACCCCCGGCGCTCCCCTCGCCGGCCTCGGCCGACTTCGCCAGGGTTCCTCCGCCGACATAGACGATCAGGGTGTTCGCCGGGACCGTCAGATTGCCGATCGATCGCGAGGCGCCGGTGGAGGGGTCGGGGAAATCGGCCGTCCACGTATTTCCGGCCGGAACATTCGGCGTGATCGCGGCGAGCGTGTCATTGAGCGAGGCCGCCAGAGTATTGGCGGCGTACCGCATGACGTCGCGTCGCGCCTGACTGTTGAAAAACCCGTTCGCATCGAGCGAGTAATCGAGCGAAATCGTCACGGCCGGCATGAGCCGAGGTTTCATCGCCTCGGGCGACATTTCCGACCCGATCCTGCGAGATCGAGAAGTCCTTCTCACCTTGCGAACGACGCGGGCCTCCTGCCGGCAGAGCATCCCGCGAAGGGTGGTGAGATTCATGACGGACTCTTTATTCGAGGGAGAAGCGGAAAACGTCACCGACGGATCGGGAGAAAACCCCAGTGCTTCAGAACCCTAGGTTTTTCTCGCTGTCGGGACAAATCGTGATGCCTTAAGACGTCACCGCCGCCATCGATCGCGGCGCCGGCGCCCAAGGATATCATCGAATGAGGAGGGCGAGACGATCACGCAATGCGACGATGGGCATGAAGTCGCTACGTGATAAACGTTGAGAACTCGAATCGGCCCGCTCATCCCGGATGGGTTGTCTTTTTTTCGCGAGGCAAGGCGTTGATGAAGTGGACATCGACTCGGGAGGAAGTGAGCGGTCGCGAACCGTTCAGCCGATCGCCCTCGCCCCGGCTTTGCGGGGAGAGGGTAAGGGATGAGGGGTCCGGGAATGACCCGCCGACGCGTCCGAAGTTTCGAGCGAAACGCGGCCCC
>JAYUFP010000007.1:0-2803 GCA_043738665.1 Isosphaeraceae bacterium | reverse complement strand
CTCATCCACAAGTACCTCTCCGTTACCCGCCTGCTTCGCGGGGATGTAAGGTCCTCCCGCGCGGTCGTCAAGCTCTCCGGTCACGGCGAGCATCGCGTCGCGGATCGCTTCGGCGTCGAGGCGACGTAATGGGAAGTGGGAAAGTAGGCGATTCTCGGGGTCGATCGAATTCACCGCGAGCGGCGGGGTACTCGATTGCCGGTAGGCCGCCGAGTTCATGACTTGTCTGTGTAACGATTTAACACTCCAGCCCCCGTCGATCAAAGAGCGGACGAGATGATCCAGCAGCGCGGGGTTCGAAGGCAGCGAACCCGAATAGCCAAGATTCTCCGGGGTTGCCACCAGGCCGATCCCGAAATGAGACTGCCAGAGCCGGTTGACCGTGACTCTCGCCAGAAGGGTCGACGCACGCGAGCCTGGCCGCGTGATCCATCGGGCAAAGGCCAGTCGCCGACCCGTCGATGGGGTCCCGGGGAACGGAGGAACGACCTCTAACGGATTTCCCGGATCGATCAGTGCGGAAGGCACTCCGGCCTCAACCACAGGCCCGCGATCCGAGTAATTCCCGCGCCTCAAGAGGTGAACCTCGGGGGCAACGGCCGACTGATCGGCAACCCAGGAGATTCGCCCGGGACGTGACCGTTTTCGGGCCTCGATCGCCTTGACGGCTTGCTGATGCTCTTTTCGTTTCGACTCCGCCGTGCGTGCTCCGGCCTTGATCGCCTCGTCGGCCGCGGTGCCTTCCTTTGCCGGCTTACTCGTTTCGATCCGTATGTTGTCGACCGCGAAGCTCCGACCGCAGCAATACTCGAAGCCGAAGCCGCCGTCGGTAAGGTCGCTCGCTTCAAGCGTGACTGACTTCCCGTCAAGCATCCAGTCAACGATATGGTCGAGTCGATACTTGCCGTTTCCAAGGTTGGTGATGCGGACTCCGAACCGTTGCCCTGCCTCATAGCCCGTCGCGCCGATGGTTCCGATAGAACGCGCGTCGGGCCCCGGGTAATCGACGTGAACCGCCGCGCCTCCGGACGGGTTGCCGTCGAGAAGGATATTCCCTCCGAGCTTGGTGTGCTTAACGGAAAAATCCCGCGTGGCGATGAAATAACCGACCCGTTCCGCGGGCGTCGCGTTCGCGGTCAGCTTGCGGTCGACCAACTCGAAAGTCGCCTGGATCCAACCACCGACTTCATCGGGGCTCCAGTCGAACGATTGCGAGGTCGAAAGCAGGCGATCACCCGCGGCCCCCGATTCGTTGATCCGAAGCGTGCCGTCTTTGATGACGGCCCCCGGCGCCGATTCCGAATCCACATGGACCGATCCTGATGAAGTATCCTCGGGAGCCTTCGGGACCCATCGCGGGGCGAGTCGACCGGGGTTCTCGTCGAAATCGTCGCGGAACAGGACGGTCCCTTTCTCCCGGTTTTTCTCGACCCGGGCTCGATGTTCGGCTTTCACCTTTCCGAGTTCGACTTCGAGTGCTTTCTGATGTAACTCCCACGACCGTGCCTCGGCGGGCAGGGGCGCTTCCACGACGCGCTCATTCGGCTTGAGCCATTTTTCGACCGGGAATGCCGGGTAGAGGATCGCCTGGAGCTGGTAATAGTCTTTCTGCGTGATCGGCTCGAACTTGTGGTCGTGACAGCGAGCGCACTGAAACGTCATCCCGAAGAGCGAGGAGCCGAGGATCTCGATCGTCCCTTCGAGCACGGCGTAGCGGTCGGCCCGGAGCTCATCCGGGTTCCCGTCGCTCTCGCCGGTGCCGTCGGGAGAGTTGCGGAGGAAGTGAGTGGCGACAAGCTGTTCGACCGTCTCCGCATTGACCTCGCTCCCCTTCCGGAACCCGGAAATTTCATCCCCGGCAAGCTGCTCGCGGAGGAACTGGTCGAACGGCTTGTCGGAGTTCCATGAACGGATCACGTAGTCACGATAGCGGTATGCGAGGGGCCGGTCGGTGTCGGCGTTGAAGTATCCGTTCGAGTCGGCGTAACCTGCCGCGTCGAGCCAGTATTTCCCCCAGCGCTCGCCGTACATCGGTGAAGCGAGGTATCGGTCGGCCATTCGTTCATAGGCCGACGGTGAAGGGTCGGCCAGGAACGTATTGACCTCTTCGGGGGTCGGCGGAATGCCGGTGAGGTCGAAGGAGACGCGACGGATGAGGGTCGCTCGGTCCGCCTCCCGCGCCATGCTCAAGTTTTTGGATTCGAGCGCCGCTTGTAGGTAGCGGTCGATCGTGCCGCGCATGTGCCTAGCGTCGCGCACCTCAGGTACCGCCGTCTCGGCCAGGGGAGCGAAAGCCCAGTGATCCGAGGTCTCGGTCTCGCCCGCAACCACCTTCGGCAGGCCGACGGCTCCCCCTTCGATCCAGCGCCGGAGTACGGCTTTCTCGTCGGAGCTAAGCGGTTCCTTGGGAGGCATCTCGTCGTCGAGGATTCGTTCCCAGATGAGGCTCTCGTCGAGACGACCCGGGAGGACAAGTCCACCATTCTCGCCGCCTCGTGCGATCCCTTTCGGAGAGGCCAGGTTGAGTTTCGCCTCGCGTTTTGCAGGCCCGTGGCACTTCACACAACGGGTTTTGAGCAGCGGCAGCACGTCCCGGTCGAGGGTCGGCGAAGGGCGTGGCCCCTCTCCCCTCGCGGCGGACTCCACGAGGATTACGAACACCAGTGCGTATTTAAGAATCCGCTTGATCATCACTTGTCAGGCCCTGGCCCGTATTTTTTCAACACGTCATTATCACCCCGAGAAAGGCCTAGCGAAAGGGGCGTGAATTCCCAGGAGGATTGCAAAGTCCGTCCTTCTCCCC
>JAYUFP010000006.1:0-8586 GCA_043738665.1 Isosphaeraceae bacterium | reverse complement strand
GGCCGGTAAGAAGGCCCTGGTGACCGGCGCCGCGCGGGGGATCGGGCGGGGGTGTGCCCTCGAACTGGCCCGCGCCGGGGCTGATGTCGCCGTCAATGACAGAGTCCGTTCCGACGATCTGAATGCCTTGGCCGCCGAAATTCGGGCTCTCGGCCGCAGCGCCGCGGTCGTCGATGGAGACGCCTTCGAACGCCCGTCGTGCGAGGCCGTTTTCGCGGCGGCTCTCGAAGCGTTCGGACAGATCGACATTCTTGTAAGCAACCCTGCCTACAACCGCCGGGCTTCGTTCCTCGACTACTCGCCCGAGGTCTTTGAAAGCGTGCTCAAAGGCACGCTCTTCGGCGGGTTCCACATGGGCCAGCTCGCCGCGAGGCACATGGTCACGCGTGGCGGCGGAGGCAAGATCGTCTTCATTTCGAGCATCCACGCCAAGATGCCGTATGCCAACAGCGTCGCCTACAACGCGGGCAAGGCGGGGCTCAACCACTTGGCAGGCACCATGGCCGCCGAGCTTTCGCGCTATCGAATCAACGTCAACCTGATCGAGCCGGGCTGGATCGACACCCCCGGAGAGCACGAGGCCTTCGGCGACGCCTTCATGAAGGAGCAAGGCCCGACCCTCCCCTGGGGCCGCTTCGGAACCCCCCGGGACATCGGCCGCGCCGCCGTGTTCCTCGCCTCCGACGACGCCGACTATGTCACGGGCGCGACCCTGCTGGTCGACGGCGGGCTGTTCCTCAAGGACGCCCAGGAATGAGGGAGTCAAGAGAACTCATCCGCGGATGAACGCGGATCGGGAATGAAAGAAATAACAATACTTAAGATCGGCTCTGAAATTTGAACAATCGGTTATTCAAAGAATCCTGACATTGGAATCGTTTCCTGTTTTTATGAATTCATCTGTGTTTATCCGCGACATCCGCAGACGAGTTTTCTTCGATTCCATTCACTTCGCCCCCCATAGGGTCGTGAGCAGAGAGTCCATCGCGGAGTCATGCGACTTCAACTCAGCCCGCACGAACGGGTAAAAATCGTTCGCTCCGAAGAAGGCTTCGGTGGCCTCCGCGAAGTATTCCATCGGGTTCGTGGCGGCGTACGCCTTGACGGTCTTGCCGTCGTGGTGGAGAACCTTTTCGTAACGCTTTGCCTTCATGGATTCGTGAAACGCCCCCGCCACCTTCGGGTTCTGGAACCCTTTGTCGAGGAACTGGTGGTGGTACGCGTGGGCCAGTTCATGGAGGACCATCCACGGTTGTTCCTTGGTCCATGAAAGGAAATTTTTGGCGTTGGCGACCTCGACGCAGCGGGCTTTCTCGGGGTTCATGTCGTGCTCGCGGAGCCATCCGGCGTCGGGGTGGTACGCCATGCAGGGGTGATGAGGCTCGTTCTCCTCGACCCAGATGACGACCTTTCGCAGGTCCGCCACCGCGTCCGCGGGGAGCTTGTGCGTGACCTGGTAGAGCTGATGGTCGAGGAGGGCGAGCGTCTTACTGGACAGATCGGGGTTGTCCTTGACGAGCGACTTGTTGACGCGGATCGTCCAGCCTTGAATCTCGCGGGTCTCGTAGCGTTCCGTCGGCTCAAACGGCTTGGGTGCGGCTCCCGAAATCACGTTGAGGAAAAGAACGACAATCAGGGCGAAACGGCGGGTCATGCGGTACACTCCGGTCGCGTCGGCTGATCGTTGACGACTCTCGAATCGCTCAAACCATGCTAGTGCCCGCCGGAGGCGACGTCCATGCGCAACGCGTTCTTCAGAGTTCTGATTCTGGCCACGACGACGGTCGCCGCCGGAGGTGAGCTCAAGATCGAGCGGGTGTTCGGTCCCGAGATCAAGACGGGTCCCTACAAGCATCCGGCCTGCCTCGCCGAGTTCGATAACGGCGACCTCTACCTCGTCTACTACGGCGGCGACGGCGAATACGCCACGGACACCGCGGTTTTCGGTTCGCGAAAGAAGAAGGGCGAAACCTCGTGGTCGGCACCCTTGCCGATCGCCCACGACCCGATCCGCTCGGTCGGCAACGGAGTGATCTGGCAAAGCCCCGACGGCTTGGTCTGGCTCTTTTACGTCGTCCGCGACGGCGAAACGTGGTCGACCTCGCGGGTCCAGTTCAAGGTCTCCAAAGACCTCGGTGAGACTTGGTCGGACTCTTCAGTTCTCTCCAACGTGCCGGGGACCATGGTCCGTAACCGGCCGATCGTCCTGGCCGAAGGATCGTACTTGCTCCCTTGTTATCGCGAGACGGGCCACGACCAGGAATCCGTGGGGCCCGATAGCACGTCGATCTTCTTCCGCTTCGACCCGAAGGCGAAGACCAAAAGTTGGGTCGAATCGGGTCCGATCCGTTCGAAGAACGGCAATATTCAGCCCGCGCCGATCGAGCTGGAGCCCGGACATCTGATCGCGTACTGTCGTCGCGGAGGCGACTACAGCCCGGCAACGAAGGGCTTCATCGTCCGGGCGGAGTCGACCGACGGCGGCAAGACCTGGACCGAGGGGGTTGACTCTGCGTTTCCGAACCCCAATGCGGCCATCGACCTCATCAAGCTGCAAAGCGGTAAATTTTTACTCGTGTACAATGATTGCTTCGTCGGCCGGACCCCGTTGACCATGGCCCTCTCCGAGGACGGCGACAAGACCTATCCCACGAAGCGGAACCTGATCGAAGGCAAAGGCGATTTCGGATACCCGCAGGCGTTCCAGGCCAGGGACGGCAAGATTCATATTGTGTACACATCCGAGAAGCGAGCGGTCGTGAATCACGCGGTGCTTGATGAGGCGTGGGTGAGTGGGAAGTGAGGGATGGCCGATGACCGATGACCGATGACCGATGACGAATTGTCAATGAACAGGACGACGTCCCTCGTTCCCACGCTCCGCGTGGGAACGAGGCTTGTCCTTGCCCATCCGTCATCGATCATCCGCCATTTGCCATCTTGAGTTCCGCGATTCCGAAAAGAATGCCGAAGACGACCCGCTACTCCGCCATCCCCAACCGCTGGAGCTCCACCATATCCCGGTAATGCCCGTCTCGGGCCATGAGTTCCTCGTGGGTTCCGATTTCGACGATCGTTCCGGCGTCCATCACGAGGATGCGGTCGGCCCTTTGGATCGTGCTCAAGCGGTGGGCGATCACGAACGAGGTCCTGTCTCGTAAAAGGGTGTCGAGACCTTGCTGGATCAGCCTCTCGCTGTGGCTGTCGAGGTTGCTCGTCGCCTCGTCGAGGATGAAGATCCGGGGGTCGGAAAGCACGGCGCGGGCGATCGCCAGGCGCTGGCGTTGCCCTCCGCTCAGCTTGACGCCCCGCTCGCCGATCACGGTTTCGTAACGCTCGGAGAAGCCTTCAATGAACTCCTCGGCGTTGGCGATCCTGGCGGCGTTGACGACGTCGGCCATCGAGGCGCGTCGTGTCGCGTAGGCAATGTTGTCGGCCACGGTGCCGTCGAAGAGGAAGACGTCTTGCTCGACGATCCCCAGCAGGCGGCGATAGCTCTCGACCCGGATCTTGCGGAGGTCGACGCCGTCGAGCCGGATGACTCCTTCGGTCGGGTCGTGGAACCTGGCGATCAGGTTGCAGAGGGTCGTCTTGCCTGCGCCGGAGCGTCCCACAAGGGCGATCGTCTCGCCGGGCTCGACTTCCAGATCGATGCCTCGGAGCACGTCCTTATCTGTCCCCGGGTAGCGGAACGAGACGCCTTCGAGGCTGATTCGCCCTTCGGACGTATGTTTGCGGACCGTCACGATCCCGGGGTGGTCGGCCATCTCTCGCGGTTCGGCCAGGAGATCCAGGACGCGGTCGAAACCGGCGAGGTTGCTCTGCGACTGGCTCACGCTCGTTGCCAGCACGGCCGCAGGTTCCAGCAGCATGGCGAGGTAGACCAGGAACATCATGAGGTCGCCGAGCGAGAGCTGACCGTGCAGCACCTGCGTTCCGCCGTAGAGCATCAAGGCTCCCGAGGCGACGGGCAGCATCAGTTCCCAGATCACCTCGACGCCGCGGGTCCACCACCAGGCGAAGACTTCCTTCCTCGCTAACAGGTGGCTCTCGGTGGTGAACCGCGCGGCCTCGGTGCGCTGGCGTCCGAACGCGCGGACGATCCGCATGCCGCCGAAGACCTCTGCCGTGGATCCGTCGATCTCTTGCCGCTGCTTGCGGACGGCCCGGTAGATGATGCGGAGCCGCTTGTTCCAGACGCGGTCGGTGATCGCCAGCACGGGGATCAAGACCGTCGCGCCCAGCAGGAACCGCCAGTCGACCCACGCGAGCACGATCAGGCCGCTGACGAGCTGGATCACGGCCCGCCAAGGGTTGTACAACATGTTGAAGACGAGGTCGCCCACCCCGTCGGCGTCTTCGCGGAGCAGGCTGGTGGCACCTCCCGCCTTGAGCTGATAGATCCTGTGCAAGGGGAGCCTGGCGGCGTGTTCGAACACCCGACGGCGGCTGGACATCTGCACGCGCTTGGCGGCGCGGGTCGCCAGCCAGCGGCTCCAGACGTTGACCGCCGTGCCCACCAGGGTGACGACCAGAACCACCCCCACCAGCATCAACAGCCGCGTCTCAGGCCGCGTGGGGATGTTCACTCGCGAGGTGAGCCACGCCGGAGGAGTCTTCCCCCCCAGCACGTAGTCGATCACGATCTTCGTCGATGCCGGAGGCAGGAACCGAAGCAACGTCGAGAACGACAGCACCGCCAGTGCCGAAGCGATCGCCGGCCGCTGCCCGGCGACCGTCTTGTATAGCTCGCGGTAGAGGGTCCAGAGCGACCGTTGCTTGCCGGTTGCCTGGGAGCCGCCCTTGCCAACGGGCTTCGGAATCCCGGGTTTGGCGGCCTCCTTCGACTCGTTCCGCCAATCCTCACGGAACCGGCCGAACCGGAGTCGGCTCGCCTGGCGATGATTCAAAGACAACGGCCCGTCCCTCCCTGCTCGGCTTATCGAGACGACCGACCCCGCGACAACGCGCCACGCCGATCAAGAATATTATAGGATGGCGGTCTACCCCGGAGGCGAGGGAAGACATTTGACGATTCGAGGCCGCGGCATGGAAGGGCCTGAATCGGTATCTTAAAGAAGGCTCTTCCTGTGTTCCAGGCGGTTGACCGTCGTAATGGACGATGACCGATGGCCGATGGACGATTTAGCGGGTTTTGTCGGCCATTGGACATCGGTAATCGATCATTTTCGGTTCAGATCACCCAGCCGCCCGGATCACCGGAAGAGCCGAGCCTTAAAGAATTGAAGGCCGAATGGCCGCTCGCCGGATTTGAGGATCACGGATCATGTCAACCCGCTTCGAAGAATTCTTGAAGCAGAAGGCCGAAGAGTCCGACTGGAGGGACCGGAACCGCAGCCGAAGTGAATGGCTCCTTACCTTAAATCACTTGTTCGCTGAGATCCGAAAATGGCTGCGCGAAGCCGACCCGGAAGGTTTGCTTGAGGTCGTGCCGTACCAGGTCGAGCGCGTTGAGCAACGTCTAGGCATTTACGACGCGCCGGCGCTCAAGATCCGCCTCGGCACCAACTCCATCGACATCCTGCCCATGGGTCGCCATGTGACCAACCACCTTCAACTCCAAAACATGTTGGTGATCCCCAGTAACGTAGGAAGGTGGGGTGACCTGTCTGGAGGTCGCGTTGACGTGACCGACGGCGAAAGGCGATACCAACTCTTGAGGAGTACCGAAGCCGGACAAGATCGTTGGTACGCCTGGAGTGTCAAGCCACCTTTGTTAGTGTTTGACCGAGATCGCCTCGAGGAAATCCTCCAGGATCTGCTGAGATGATCCGATCCATTGAAGATGCTCAGAAATGGTATCTCGCGGTTAAAACACTCGCTTATGATATGAGCGGCGTAGGCTGGGTCGTGACCCGGCAATGGGCACGACGTCGGAATCAAAGCTGGGTCAAGACGCCGCCTACTTCACTATTAACCGACGCCCCTACGGGGCTGAAAACGGCGGTCACACCGTTGAACCTTTCTGACACCTCGAAAGGGGTGCCCACCCACCCTACGAAAGATCCGGGACGACAGCCTCGTCGTAATCGTGAACGGCACCACCCCGGAATCCATCAAGAGTCAAGGATTTTTGATCATATAGTCGAATACAGATACGTCACTGAAGCTGATATCGATCCGGTAATTCCGCCCTGTACCCGGGTTGATGAAGCTTACGTCCCACAAGAAAGGTGCAGGTGGTCGATTGGTGGCCTTAACCTTAAACCCGTTCAATGCAACTCCCGGGTGGAATGTCTGGAAGGCCTTCGTCGCCTCCCAGACGGCGGTCGCCTCAATGGCCGACTTCTTCGGCCCGAACGCCGTCGGGAATGCCGTTCGGCCTCCCGATTTCGCTAGATGCTCGACATGGGCTCTGGTTTTCGCCTCGTTGAGCTCGCTCGGAAAGTTCTCGTCATTCCCAAGTTCCGCGAGGAACGTTTCCGCCGCCTTCGCCAGCATCTCAAAAGCCTTGAGGTCGGAGCCGACTTTCTGCCTGTCGGCCGTCAGCGAGTCCGCCTTTGCCTGATACTTTCGCGCTTTCCCGGCCGAGCGATTCGCCCCGTGCGAGGCGTTGACCCAGGCCTGATCCCAGAGCGCCATGACTTTCAAGTAACCGGATCGTTCCGCCGAACCCTCAGGAAACTTGTCGGCCTTCCTCTCCTCCTCTTCGGCCCTATCACGGGAGCTCGCGGCCTGCCCTTTCACATCCTGAGCCCGCCTTTGTTCCTCGACGGCGGCTTGTCGGAGGAAGTCAATTTGAAGGCTGACAGCCCTGTCGGCGTTACGAAACCGCCGCCTCTGGATCGGCAAATCGACGAGGACGACGTACACGGTCATTACGAGCGCCACCAGCGCGACGAGCGCCATCAAGCCCCGTAGCGAAATCCTGGGCCTCTTCGGTTCAATGAGTAGTCGCCCGAGCAGTTCATTGGGCCGTATTCGCGGGATTCTTAGCCGCATGAAAGAGGTTCCTCCCGTAGCGATGAGATCAAGCAAGTCCACGAAATTCGACACCCTCGAACCGGCTCACCGTGCCGGGGCATTGGCTGCGCCGTCTTCCGCCTTCCCGATCGCGGCGACGCCCTGGACCCCTTCGTTTTTCCGCTGCTTCTCGTAATCAAAGGTGGGGTCGAGCGACACGTAGATGCGGACGCCGTCGGTGATCGGCGCTCCCAGAAGGGAAAAAGGCGTCAACCGAAATACCGCTCCGCCCGCGCCACAATCGCCGGGTAATCGATCCCGAAGGTGCAGTTGTCCCGGAGGGCGATGAGGTCCGCCTTTGAAGCGTCCCGCGCCGAGGCGGGCAGGGCGTGGTAAAGGTCTCGGGCCTGGGGGTTTGCGTCCTGTTCAAAGTAGGTCGTGTATCGGGCGACGTCGCGGAAGGCGAACTCGGTGGTCGCGACGTTACCGTCGCAGGAGGGGCAGCCGGGGCACATGGTCCTTCGGCTCGACAGGACGACCTCTTTGAGCCGGTCGACCTGCGAGACCTTCAAGGGTTCCTTGTATCCGTGCGCGGCGGCGATGCTCGACTTCATCTGATCGAAGTTCTTCACCGAGTTGCAAATGGCGGTGATCCGCGGGTCGCTCCACACCGCTTGCAACAGCGCCTGGTGGGTCGTCAGGCCGAGTTGCTCGAACTCGGGGATTCGCTTGGGGACGTTCCCGGCGTGCCGGAGCGTCTTCATGGCGATCAGGCCGATGCCCTTTTCATGGCAGGCGGTGAGGGCCTTGTCGAAGACTCCGCCCGGCTCATAAAAGGGCGTGTAGAAAACCATCAACGCATCAAGAAATCCTCCGTCAGCCGCGTTCTGGATGTATTCAGGGCCGCCGTGGCAGGAGAAGCCCACCATCTTGACCTTGCCGGAGGCTTTCAGCTTCTCGGCCACCTTGCGGAACCGGTCGCTCCGGGGCCATTCCACCGACTCACGGCCGTAGACCTCGGGGCAAAGCTGGTGGATGAAGAAGAGGTCGAGGTAATCGACACCCAACGCTTCAAGCCGCCGGTCGACCATTTCCAGAAGCTGCTCGGGGCCTTTCTTGGGGTAATCCTTCGAGACGAGAAACAGCTCTTTCCTGCGCCCGGGGTTCTGCTCGAACCAGCGCTTGTAGACGGATTCCTCATGTTCCTGGCCGTACTTCTGCGCGGTGTCGAAGTAGCGGTAGCCGAGCGACCACGCCGTGTTGATCAGGCTGGTGGCGCTTGCGGCCTGCATGTCGCCGCCGAGGGCGAGCATCGAAAGCATCGGCCCGTTCTTGCCGAGCTTCCGCGAGGGAAGGAGCTTCGCCGCCGGCTTGGCGTCGTCGGCGTGCAGAGTCCCCGCCGCGAGGGCACCCGCCCCGGCGACGCCGAGCCCCTGGACGAACAGTCGACGACTGAGGGTTTCATCGGGCCTCATGGCATTCCCCTTCCCTTTTCGGATGGAATCGTCGCGAGAGAACAAATCCGGATTCGGCGAGGAATCCCCCGTGGAAGTTTACGACACGTCCCGGGATCTTGCCGAACGGTTTCATACAACGATCAAACAAGATCGCCACGGGCCGGTCAAGCGCAAACGTGCGACGGCAAAGGAATTGGGCGGGCGG
>JAYUFP010000005.1:0-2812 GCA_043738665.1 Isosphaeraceae bacterium | reverse complement strand
CTCCGTCAAGGTGCCGCCCGTCGCGTCTTTGGAATCGCTTAGGTCAACAATCGGGCCGGATCATCTCGCACCGGGCTGTATCGGCAAGATATTGTTCGGACCGCGTGCCGCACCTCCGGCACCGCCTCCGAAGAGGGGGGTGTTGATAAACTTGAGGGTCCGATAGGCGAAGCCGAACTGGAGACCCGTATTCAACAAGGTCTGCACGGGAGCGATGATCTTGTCGATGGCCAGGGTCGTTCGCACCAGGGGATCGCGATAAACCACGATGCGGTCGCCGGGCATGAGCTGGTAATTCGTCGTCGGGTCGCCCGCGCTGACGATCGCCGCGAGATTCACCGGCAGAACCTGCTCGCAGCAGGCGCCCGGAGGCGCGGGGCGCACCAGTCGGATATTTCCCTGTGAAGCAGTCGGGATCAGGCCCCCTGCGTAATTGATCGCGTCGAGAACGGTTTCGTTGCCGGTAACCGGCATCTTGCCGGGGGCGGCGACGTCGCCTTGGACGTAGTAAAACTTGCTGTTATACGCCGTCACGTCCACGAAGACCCGGTTCGACTCACGGGGTTCGATCTCTTTGACGGACCCGTCCTTCGGTTCGATCTCAGTGAGCCCCAGAACCTCGTCGGGGAGGTACTTGCGGAGATGAAGGACGATCTTATCCTTGATTTCCTCGGTCGTGAGACCGGCGACGAAAACTTCGCCGTAGAAGCCCAGGGAGATCTTGCCGTCGGGCTTGACCAGGCGCTCTCCCGAGACGGGTCGGCCGGGCAAGGCTTCGAGAACCTCGACGATGATGAGGTCCGGCGGCTCGACGACGTATTCCGGCATTGAGACTTTGGAGAATTCCTTGGGAATATTGCTTTTTGCAATTTTCTCCTCGGGAGTCTTCACCGTCTGGCAGCCGCCGGCCAGTATGAGGGCCATCGTGGCCATCAGCCAACCGTGTCGGCGGGTTACGAGCCTCGTGCTATCCATGCCACACTCCCTCCCGGCTCCCCGGGACCCGGCTATCGAAAGGCCCACGCCACGCTGGGGTCGGCCGTTGTACCCGATTTTTCGGCCCGTCGTCGCGGATCGAAGCCCGCGGACCTGGCCGAATCGAAGCCTCCGTTCGGAGGCCAGACCTTCCGCGTCCCTGCGGGAGCGGTCTTGACACGAAATACATCGGCACGATTGCGGCCGACCTTAATGTCGAACGCGCCAAGTTCAACGAACTTGCCCGGTTGAGGGGTAATAACGCTCTTGTCGGTTGTAGTAGCGCTTGGTCCCCTGGTAGACTGGCGTCGTCCGATTGAAGTATCGGGACGCCATTGCGCCGGGGACATTGGCCGTGTTCTTGCGAGGGGCGTTGGGGTCGACGTGTTCCTTCGCCCCGTGCGCAGACCCGGGCCGCGTCCCGCTGGGAACTCCCGTCCCGATGCCGCCGCTCGCCTGTCGGGCGGCCATGAAATACATGGCCATCGTGCCGGTGTCCAGCGGCTGCTGGCTCAAGGCCGCGGCGTACGGATTCAAGAACGGGTTCGTCAGCGACATCCCGATCGAGTTAGAACTCGACGCGTTGGATGCGGAGGCACCACCCCCCGGCGGCGGGACGAACTGAGCGCGCGCGCTCCCCGCCCCGATCCAGGCGAGAAGGGCGGCGGAGGCCATCACCGGGATCAATCGAGTCGACCGCCTCTTCATGGGACCCCTCCTGAGTCAGTCGTTCCGGCAAGGCGCCGGGGTCGTCGCTTCCTTTGTCGACCATTCAAGTTCTTCTTTCGGCCAAATGACTCGGCCCGGTTAACCCATTCAGCTGCGGCCGTCCCTCGGAATATCGAGAACACCCGGTATTCCCGTTCTACCCGTCCTAATCGAACCGCCTGGTCTTCCGGCCTTCGCTGGTTTAGCTGGATTCACTAGAGTCCTTGGTCCTGAGTTTCCGATCGAACGAACGATGGACGAGGATCATGGGCCACGAACTCGAAACGGTGTTCGAGTTTGACCCGGTTCCATGCAAACCGGCGAGGCGAGGATGCGGACACGATCACGGAAGCGATTAGGATGGTCGGCGACGTGGGCGCTCGCGCTGATTTTCGGCGCACCCGTCCTGGCGACGGCCCAGACCACGGAACTCTTTCCGTTCCGCACAATCACCCGGGAACGGGTTCCTTGCGCGATGGAAGATCCGGTCTACAAGCTCTACCGTACCGAGTATTACGGCTATCACCCGACCTGCTGGCGGAAGTTCCCCACCGGCTGGGGCTGCCCCAGCCCCGAAGGCCCTGACGCCGCCAAGGCTTTCCAGATTTTGCCGCGCGACAAGCCTGACGCGGCCGAGCCGATCGACGGCGATAACGCGATGGACGACGGAGGGCGCGACCCCGCCCGCCCGGCGCGCGGCAACCGAGGAGCCCTACCTCCGCTCCCCGCGAATGAGCGCAACCCGTTCGACCTCGACGACGCGGGAGCCAAGCCCCCGACCGGAAACCCGCCGGCGAACAAGCCCGCCGCCGATCCCCCGGCGGAAGGCGGAGCGGGTCTCGCCCCCGCGACGGAACCCGAGGCGAACGCACCGGTGCCGCCTCCGGCGACCCGTGAACGTCCCGAGAACGAAAACGTTCAGCCGCTCCTGGCGCTCCCCGACCCGACGGTCGCTCCGTCCTCGACAATCGCCCGCGGTGGCCCTGGACCCGACGCCGCGGTCGTCTCTTCGACGTCGATGATGCCGGCCCGCGCCCCGCGCCGGACCAGTATGCTCGGCAACCTCCTCAACGGCCTCCGTCGCCGTTGAGGCCAGGTGGCCGAGTTATCGCAATATTCCAACAAGGGG
>JAYUFP010000004.1:0-2814 GCA_043738665.1 Isosphaeraceae bacterium | reverse complement strand
TTAATCGCCTATTATCACCGTCACGGCTATCAATTCGTGAGCCCGGCCGACGTCCTCGCGGGCCTGGGCCCTTGCGGTAAATACGCGCTGCTGACGTTCGACGACGGGTATTACAACAACATCAGGGCGCTCCCGGTCCTCGAAGAATTCAACGTCCCCGCGGTGTTTTTCGTGTCGACCGAACACGTGAAGCAGAATAAATGCTTCTGGTGGGACGTGCTCCACCGCGAGCGTGCCGCGCAGGGCGCTTCGTTCGTTCAGATCTACCGCGAAGGCCTCGCCTTCAAGGCGTTCCGCACCGAGCAGATCGAGGAGGCCTTGAAGAAAAGGTTCGGCCCCCAAGCGTTCTTCCCCCGAGGCGACCTCGATCGCCCGTTCACTCCCGAAGAGCTCAAAGCCTTCGCGCAACACCCTTGCGTAAGGCTCGGCAATCACACGGCCAACCACGCGATCCTGACGAATTACACCGCGGACGAAGTCCAGGAGCAGATGAAGTCGGCGCAGGAGGCGCTGGTGGAAATGACGGGGATCCGCCCGAGCGCGATCGCTTATCCCAACGGGGCGCATTCGGGAACCGTGCTCGACGCCTGCGGGGATGTCGGCTTGAAGGTCGGGTTCACGATCCGCCCGGAGAAGCACGGCCTGCCGGTCGGTCCACAGACCCCCGACCTGCTCCGTCTCGGCCGGTTCTCGCCGCACGGTTTCGGCCCGATCGAGCCGCAGTGCCGCACGTACCGCTCGGACTTCCTCCTCTACGGCCTCTTCCGCGACGGTTACCTCAAACTATTCCGCGGGCTGACGTCGCAATAGCGTACGAGCGCCCTTTTTCCCTCGGAGGCCCGATCATGACGGACCGCGAATCCCGCCGCAGAACGCTCTTGCTCGGGGCCGGGGCCGCCCTCCCCCTGGCCGCCGCTCTCGCGGGTCGAGGGTCGGCACAGGACTCTGTCACGCCCGCGACCAAGGCACGCCCCAAATCCCGAACGGATTCGGCCGGGGATTTCAACGTCCGCGACTTCGGCGCCGTGGGCGACGGCGTCCGCGACGACACCAAAGCCCTGCAAGCGGCGCTCGACGCCGCCGGCGATCGAGGCGGCCGTGTGATCGTCCCGCCGGGGATCTACTCAGCCCGCACCTTGACGATTTACACCCGCGTCCACCTCGCGGGGGCGGGGATGGAAGCTTCGATCCTCAAGCTCCGCGACGGCGTCAACGACGACCTCTTGAAGACGAATAATCACGCGAGTCTCCGTGGATCAAACACGACCAAGGGGCCGCACAACTGGTCGGTCCGCGACCTCACGCTGGACGGCAACCGCGCGAAGAACACGGCGGGGTGCGGACTCCGCGCGTACGGTTGGGGATACGTCCTCTCGGACTTGCGAGTCCGCCAGTGCGCCGGGGCGGGAATCGACTCGGAATGGAGCACCGACGACCCGCCCGAAACGCCGCTGGGACAGGGAACGCCCGGCGACTCAATGGAAGCTCAGGTCGTCAACGTCAAGGTCCACGACTGCGGCGCGGGGGGCATCCTCTGGCGGGGACCTCACGACACCCAGTTCGTCAATTGCATCGTCTACAGCACGAAGACGCTCGGCATCCACATCCACAGCGGCAAGAAGTTTTCCGCCACCGGCTGTCAGCTCGTCAACTGCCACGTCTGGGGCGGTCACGAGTACGGCTACAAGATCGAGGCCGGGTTCGTCACGCTCGTGAACTGCATGGCCGAATGGGCCAAGCAGGCACAAATCCACATCAACGACGGCGACACCACCGTCTCCGACTGCCGCTTCTTCGGCAGCCCGAAGGCGAAGCACGTCGGAATCGAGATCGGCTCAAAAGATAATATCGTCTACGGGACGCAGGTCGACGCGAGGATGTCCGACCTTGCGGGAGGGGCGTTCAAGTTCACGAACGAAGGGGGGTCGAGCAAGATCAAGGCCTTGATCTACCAGACCTCGGGCGTCGCCTACACCGGCCGTCCTTCGCGGGGGAGCCAGCTGGAAATCCTCGTGAACGGGATCGAGACCGGCAGCGAAACTTGGATGCCGAAGGGCTCATTGGGGTGGAACGGGGGCACGCCGATCGTCCGCCACCTCTCGGCGGCCACGGACTGGGATCCTCCCCAGGTGGCGCCCGGGTCGGTCGTCTGGGCCGAGGTGGCCGTCAAAGGGGCGGAACCCGGCGACACCGTGGCGGTGGGGTTTTCCAAGGCCGTCCCGCCGGGGGCATTACTTGCGGGCGCGGTGACCTCTTCGGATGTCGTCGCCGTAACTTTGCTGAACGCGACCGGACGCCCTTTGAAACTCGGTGCGGGAACCTTACGGGCCGACTGCTGGGTCCACTGAATCGGGTGACTCTTTTCTTAGGCGTGATGATTCCCGTCATCATCGGGCCGGAACTTACGCAACCTTCCTGGCCAAGGTCGGGGACAGGCTTTACCATCTCTCACTGTGATCCTTTTTGAGCGAAGAAATCGCCGAGAATGATTCGAGATTCCCGAGATGCGTGCCGAGATCAAAGTCGACTGCCTAAAAAAACATGGCCGGATTGTTCGCGGGCGCGTCTTGGAGCGGGCTGGTGAAGGCTCGGTCTCGCCACGATCCCAAAGGGCATCGACTCTCGAAACGAAAAGCCGACGCGAAACCACGACACGGTCACCCGCTCCCCGCACGGCCGGAGTGATTGCGATAATATCGCTATATGTAAACGTGTTTTTCCTTGAGCCCAGTGCTTGCGCGGTGTTGAAAGCAGGATCGCGGAATCGCGCCTTCGGCTCATCACGGCCCACGGAAATTCGATTATTGAAGTTGA
>JAYUFP010000003.1:0-2820 GCA_043738665.1 Isosphaeraceae bacterium | reverse complement strand
CCAGCCTTCGGCGCTTCGACGCGGAACTTGAAGCTTTGAAGGGAGTGAAGCAGGCGGCCGACTCACCGGACGAGCGCGAATTGGCCAAGAAAATCGAGGAGCAGGTCGAGAAAGATCAAGGAACACAGAAATATCTGGCCCAAATCAACGCGATCAAAGGCCAGTTGACGCGGACTGCCCGTTTGGCACGCAACCAAAACGATCCTGCCTTGCAAACATTACGTTACGAGTTGAAAGACGCAAATAATGCGTTGGCGAAACACCGCGTCGAAATTCGCAAAGAGTTCGACAAGGATATGCGACAACTGCGCGAGACTGGAGCTGCCGGGCGGGTCGCGGAACTCACGCAGCAGATCGGCCTTCTCTCGCAACAAAAAGACCGTCTCCAAAAGCAGTACGCTTTGTCCAACGAAGAGCAAAAAGCGGCAATCGGTAACAACTTAGACCTCACCGATATGCTGCAGGCAATTTCCATGACGGATCGCGCCGCCCAGCAGATCGGTGACGAGATCGAGAAGGTGAAGGTCGAGTTAAACGCGCCGCGGCGGGTCGAGATTTACGAACATGCGATCTTGCCGACGAGCAAAGATGAAGTCAAGGTGCTTAACCTGATCGGTACGGCGTCTCTGGGGGCCTTTGTCGTTACCTTCTGCGCGATCTCACTCTGGGAATTTCGGTCCCGCAAAGTGGGCTCGGTCGATGAGGTGATCCGGTCGTTCGGGCTGAAGCTTCTGGGGACCATCCCGCCGCTGCCGACGCGTTCCCGCGTCAACGTCGCCAAGGCCGTCAGCGAACGTGAGCGCCGTTGGTTCGGCCTTCTAGCCGAGGCCATCGACACGACGAGAACCGTCATCCTTCACGCGGCGACCACCGACTCGTTGCGGGTGATGATGGTCGTCAGCGCGAACACGGGCGAAGGGAAAACTTCGCTGACCACGTTGCTTTCGACGAGTCTCGCACGCTCGGGGCGACGGACCCTGATCATCGACTGCGATCTCCGCCGTCCGACCGCTCACCGCCTCTGCGGCGTGCCGCTCACACCCGGATTCAGCGAATATCTTCGGGGCGAGGCCGAACTTTCAGCCGTGATTCGTCCGACCCTGGTGAACGGCCTGTGGATCATACCCGCGGGCCGGAGCGACAACGACACCCCCGCGGCCCTCGCCAGGTGCGACCTGCGCTCAGTCTTCGAGTGCCTGGAGAGTCAGTTCGATTTCATCATCATCGACTCGGCGCCGCTACTCGCGGTTGCCGACAGCATGCTCATCGCGCAGCATGTCGATGGGGTGATTTTTTCCATCCTCCAGGACGTGAGTCGCGTGCCCGAAGTCTTGTGGGCTCGGGAACGGCTGTTGTCGGTGGGGGTAAAAACTCTCGGCACCGTCGTCTCCGGGGCGAAAACGCAAGGTTATCGGAAATACGGCTACGGTTACGGCTACGGTTACGGCTATGGTTACGGCTACGGTTACGGGGCCGAATCGCAGGCCGGAAAGGTCGCGCCTTCTTCGCCGCCGGTTAAGGCCTGAGTTGAACCCGAACCGTTCTACGACGAGAACAGTTGATGTTGCGGAATGTACCCAGCCTGATTGCGATCGCCGTCGTGCTCTTCACCGGGTTGGTGACGGGGGCGCGGGCGAACCGCTGGCATGACTCGAAGGCACTCGACGCGGCGGCCGCGCGTCTAGAGGGTCTTCCTATGAAGATCGGCGAATGGGAAGGAGAAGCCGGGGAACTCCCGACGCGGATCATCGAACAGTCCGAGGTTTCAGGGTATTTGCTAAGACGCTACAAGAACCCGCGGACCAGGGCCGCGATTTCGGTCTTCATCGGCTGCGGCAGACCCGGCCCGGTGGGGGTGCATTCACCCGAGGTGTGTTATACGGGGGGCGGCTTTGAACTCCTTGCGTCGCGTCGCGTGGCGGTCGGGGTCGACCCGGGGGCGGTGAATGTCGGGATGATGGCGTCCGATTTTCGGAACCCTCCCTCGCAAAACCCCGGCTATCTGCGGGTCCTGTGGGCGATGAGCGCCGACGGGACTTGGGCTGTCCCGGAGAGTCCGCGGATCGCTTACGCGACGGTGCCCGTCCTCTTTAAAATTTACCTATCCAGAGAAATCGGGAACCCCGCGGATTCTTTGGAGGAAGACGCCTGTTATGACTTCAGCCGAAAACTCTTCCCGGAATTGAATCGGACCCTGTTCCCCGGACCGCGCCATGTGGAATCCACCAAACCTCTTCCTAAGTCCTAGTCGCATAAGCCGGAACGCCAACCCCCCCGTCCCGTAAGGACTACGGTAGTCCAGGAGTCTTTTATGGCCATTGATCATCGACAAGATCGGCACGGAAACACTGCCGGCCCCCAGCCGACGACGGACTGGGTCGAGTTCGAGACACACGAGTATGCCCGGGGCGATCAAGTGTTCGGATATGTGCTTTCCGTCGTGATTCTCATCGTGACGTCACCGCTGATCCTCCTTGCGTTTCTCGCGGTGAAACTGACGTCGCGCGGGCCGATCATCTACAGCCAGGTCCGCCTGGGTCGTCACGGTCGTCCCTTCACGATCTACAAAATCCGCTCCATGCACGACAACTGCGAGGGAGCGTCAGGCCCGCAATGGTCGACAGCCGGGGATCCGAGGGTCACACCGGTCGGCCGAATTCTTCGGGTCACGCACCTCGACGAATTGCCGCAGCTATGGAACGTGCTTCGAGGCGATATGACGCTCGTGGGGCCGCGGCCTGAACGGCCCGAGTTCGCCGCCAAACTGGAGTTGGCGATCCCGCATTACGCCGATCGGACCCAAGTCCTCCCGGGTTTGAC
>JAYUFP010000002.1:0-2822 GCA_043738665.1 Isosphaeraceae bacterium | reverse complement strand
CGGAATGGCGCGTGGTCCGAGGCGTCTCACATCGAAAAGTATCTTGATTTGATCCGGCGCTGCAAGAACGCGAGAACGGCCGTCACTCCTCACGCCCGATCGATGGGCCGTCGCAATTCGAACTCGCCTCGATGAACCGCGGAGTTTAGCACCGATGCGTGCGAGGATCGGGACGGCGGCACTCTCAGCGGCGCTTGCGGCGGTCGTCTTGGCGGGGTTCGCGCAGTGGGTTCAATCGCCGGGTTCGCTGATCGTGGACCCGGATCGCCCGAGTATCGACTACGCGCGCAAGAACCCCGAGCGGGCCCTCGGAAACGACCTCACCACGGTCTTCTTGCCCCGTTTTGTTCTGGTGCGCGACCACCTCAAAGCCTACGGCAGGCTTCCGGCCTGGGATCCTTCGGGATTCGGCGGCCGTCCGCTCATCGGGAATCCGCAGGCGGGGGTCTTTTATCCGCCCATCTGGATGGCCTTTCTCCAGGGAAGTCTCGCCTCGCTCGGCTGGCTGACGGTCGGGCATTTAGTCTGGGCCGGGATCGGTGTTTACGCTCTCGGGCGGGCCGTCGGCCTGTCGCGGGGGGCGTCGGTCGTGTCGGGGATCGCGTTCGAGCTTTCGCCGTATCTCTTGGGACACGTTTTCGAAGGTCATTATCCGCACGTCTGGTCGGCGTGCTGGTACCCGTGGGCGTTCCGGGCGATGATCCTCGCGCGTCGTGGGGTAGTGCGCGAACTCTTCCTCTGTCCGGTGATCCTGGCGTTGTGTTTCCTCTGCGGGCATCCTCAGGAATGGTATTACCTGGTTCTGGCGCTCAGTGTTTGGTGGGTGGTCTCCTTGATTCCGGTGCTTCAACTTCGTCATCCGACGTCTGCTCTGTTCCCTCTGTTCTTGTGGGGGCTGATCGTTTTCGTCGGCCTGGCGATCGTCGCGGTTGAACTGCTTCCCGAACGCGAAGCCCAGGTTTGGGGGCTTCGGACCGGTGCCATTCCGCTCCGTTTCATCAATCGTTACCAGTTGCGACCGGAGAATCTGCTCCAACTCTTCTCGCCGTTCGCGCTGGGGCGTCCGGATGACTACTTCGGGCACGACAATTACTGGGAATGTTTGCTCTCCGTCGGCTTGTGTCCGCTGATCCTGGCGGTGATCGGGATTGTCTGGAATGAGGATCGTCGGCTCGTTCGGGCCTGGGGAACGCTCGTCCTGGTCGCCTTGATTTTCGCGGCGGGGCGACGTCTTGGTCTTTTTTCCCTCGCTTACCTGACTTTTCCCGGAATGGACCGATTCAGGGTCCCTTCTCGGTCACTGTTTCTGGCGGCTCTGGGGGTGTCGATCCTGACGGGTTCGGGCATGGATGTCTTGATGAGTCGGCACATTGGCGCGCTCAAAGGAACGGTCCGCGGGATCGTCGGGTCACTCCTGGTCGTCGCGGCGCTGGTTTTCGCGATCAGTCGCCTCGGGCTGACGACGGTTCCGGCCGGGCGTGTCGCCGACGCGCGCGGGATCGTTTTGACGCACTCACAAGGACTCCCCAAGGACGAGACCGCCGCCTGGACGCGACTGGTTCTGGGCACCCGACGGATCGTCGCCGAGCCGATCTTCGCCGTGACGCTCTTCGCGATGATGGTCGTCCTGTCGATGCCCGGGAAGCATGACCGGTGTCGTGCCGCGAGGGCTTACGGCCTGGGGGCGATCGCGACTTGTGAACTCGTGTTTTACGCACAAGGCCTCCTGGTCTGTTCGCCCGCGGATCGATTCACACGAGACGATCCCGTTTGCCGGGAAGTTCGGGGGCTCGCGCCGGCCGAGAGCGAACCGTTGCGCGTGGCCGCCGTGGAGTCACTCTATGATGATCTCCGCGCGGCGCTTGCCGGTGTGGAGAAGACCAATACCAACGACGGATTTCAACTCCAGCACGCGGCCGACGTTTACGAGCGGCTTTATCCGTACCTCGACCCGTTCCCCATGGCGAACCTTCCCGAATACCCCATGGACGGGCCCTCGCGTGAGTTTCAAAAACGAGTGGCACGACGGGCTTTGAACCTGATGGGCGTTCGGGCCTTCGTGACGGATCGGGTTGACCCCTGGATGGATCTCGACCGCGACGAAACGCGGGCGCCGGGGGACAGGCCGGTTCGGGTCTGGAATAACCCTTCAGCCTTGCCCCTGGCGTATGTGGTTCCGCGCGCGACCCGCCTTGAAAATCATCGCTCGCTCCCCGTCGAGGCGATGATGCTGGTCGACCCTCGCGACGCCGTTCTCATGGTCGGTGATCCACTCAAGGGGGCGGCGAGGCAACCGTTCAAGCCGGCGAAGTGGACTCGAAACGAGGGGGACGTCATAGGGCTCGAAGTCGAGACGGTCGCGTCTGGGTATCTGGTGATTGGGAACACATGGATGCCAGGGTGGACCGCCGAGGTCGACGGCGTTTTTACCTCGGACTTAAGGGGGAACCACTGCCAGCAAGTGGTGCCGATCGAAGGGGCGGGGAATCATTCGATCACGTTGAGATATGCTCCGCCGGGGCTCAAGGTCGGGGCATGGGTCTCGATTTTGACCACGGTCGGATGGGGATTCGGGGGATTTTTCTGGATCAAATCACGACGTGTTGATGGTTTGAAAAGCCATGCGGGTCGTTCAGCAGGGATTTCGTAAGGGTGGGCACCGGCCACCTGTATCGCGGAATGGCTCGCAGGCGGTGCCCACCCCACGAAAATAGACATATCGCTAAGAAACGCTCCTAAATCGAAACTTGGGAGGGCGAGCCCGGGCCGGTGAAAAGTCGGCGTTGCCCGTGCTTTGTTTTCATCCAGAATGCGTTGCGCCC
>JAYUFP010000001.1:0-2824 GCA_043738665.1 Isosphaeraceae bacterium | reverse complement strand
TTGAGCGGCGTTTTCGAGGCCGCGCTCGGGGTCTGCCTGCTGATCCCGAAGACGTCGAGGGTCGCGGCGTGGGGGTTGATCGCGCTGCTGCTCGCCGTCCTTCCCGCGAATGTTTTCATGTACCAGCATCCCGAGAAATTCTCGATCCCGCCGACGCTTCTCTTCTTTCGACTGCCGCTTCAAGGCTTGCTCATTTTCTGGGCGTACCTCTACACCAGGCGGCCCGGCGGGAAGACGCCGTCCTGACCCGATCAGACCTCCTCGATTTCCTCTGACTCGTCGTCATCTTCATCTTCGTCTTCGTCTTCACCGTACTCGTCGTCATCCATGTTGGGATATTGCGGCGGGCTGTTCCCGACGCGATCGATCAACTTGGGGAATGTGCCGGGTTCCGATTCGTCCGCAATAGCCTTGACCTTGATCCTGTGCCACCAATCGTCGCCGAAGTCAAACCAGTAGAAGAAGGTGACGCCCAACGTCAGGCCGAGAGAGTCGATCGAAGTGCGGTCGGCGGGTTCGGTCAGTGGAACCTTACCGCCGAAACCCATTCCCATGCCCATTCCCATGTCGCGGTCGTCGGGGATGCCGTAGCGGGCTCCCGTCGGGTCCATCGGCTGATTGCCGAACTGAAACTCGTAGAGATGTTCGTCATCTCGATCGAAGGCTCTGTAGATCGAGTCGTGGAGTTGCTCAAGGGTTTGATCCCCTCGTATCTGGATGGTTCGGGCGACGTCGGGGTTTTTCTCGATAAACTCCTCGGTGATGGGTCCACTGATCAGTGTGACCTCTAACGAATAAAGGCTTTTTTCGCCCTGCCTGTCGGCTCGATGCGGCCTCTCCGACGGTTTCTTCTTCGGTCGCGCCATGAATGGTCTCGCTCCCTCCTCGAATTCAAAGACATCGCTCTGACTTTCACTCTGACCTACGCCAGGATCGATTTGACCACCTTCCCCGCGACATCCGTCAGGCGGAAATCCCGCCCCTGGAACTTAAATGTCAGTCGCATGTGGTCGATGCCGAAAAGTCTGAGAATCGTGGCGTGCAAGTCGTGAACATGGACGACGTCTTGGACGGCCGCGTAGCCGAGTTCGTCGGTCGCCCCGTGCGAGATCCCCCCTTTGATACCGCCGCCCGCCATCCAGATTGAGAACCCCTTGATGTGGTGGTCCCTGCCACTCCCCTGAGCCATCGGAGTACGCCCGAACTCGCCGCCCCAAATCACGAGAGTTTCGTCGAGCATCCCGCGTTGCTTCAGATCCTTGATCAGTGCGGCGGCCCCGCGGTCGACTTCGTGGGCGGTCCCTTCGACGTCCCGCTTGATCGAGCCGTGGTGGTCCCAGTCGCGGTGGTAGAGCTGGATGAAGCGGACGCCACGCTCCGCCAACCGCCGCGCAAGCAGGCAGTTCGCCGAGAACGAGCCGTCGGCCCCCTCGGTGCCATAGAGGTCGAGGACGGAGCGGGGTTCGTCGGAGAGATTCACCAGCTCGGGGACCGACGTCTGCATCCGGAAGGCCGTTTCATAGGCGCTCACTCGCGTGGCGATCTCGGGGTCGTCGACGACCGCGTCTTCCAGTTTGTTGAGTTGCTGCACGGCCTCAACCACGTCGCGCTGGCGACGTTGGGAGACACCCTGCGGACGGCCGACGTAGAGGACCGGGTCGCCCTTCGAATGAAATTCGACCCCCTGAAACCGGCTCGGCAAGAACCCGCTGTGCCACTGCCTGGCCGAGAGCGGCTGTGCCTGACCGAACTTGCCCAGCGACGTGAGGACGACGAATCCCGGGAGGTTCTCACTCTCCGAACCGAGCCCGTAATTGAGCCAGCTCCCCATGCTCGGCCTTCCCGAGATTGTGGTTCCTGTGTTCATGAAAGTATGCGCTGGGTCGTGGTTGATGGCCTCGGTGACCATCGAGCGGATGACGCAGATCTCGTCGGCGACGGTGCCGATCCGCGGAAAGATCGTCGAGATTTCCTGCCCCGAGTTGCCGTACCGTTTGAACGGGTGTTGTGGCGGGAAACATACGAGCTTCTGGTTCTGAAGCTGGGCGATCGGCATCCCCGCGGTGTAAGACCCCGGCATCGGCTGCCCGGCCATGGCCGCGAGCTTGGGCTTGTAGTCGAGCGTTTCCAGGTGTGAAGGCCCGCCCGCCATGTATAAATAAATGATCCGCCGTGCCTTCGGGGCGAAGTGGAGCGGGTTGACCACGGCGTCCGCGCCTTTGAGAAGATTCGGGTTCAAGAGCGAAGCCAGCGCGAGCGAGCCGAGCCCCGTCGCGGTTTTGCCGAGGAGGGAGCGGCGGGTGAGGCGGAGTTTCAGGGCGTCGGAGGGGTTGTGCGGGTTCATCGGGCGTCCTCTTTCAGGCGGTGGCGTGGGACGAGGGTCTGTTCGACCCACGCGCGGAATTCGAGGCGGATGCGCCGCTCTCCCGTGGAGTCCTGGCGGAAGACCCAGGGGGCGAGCTCTTCCGAGGTCAGCGAGCGAATGATCGAACTGGCGGGGGTTACGGAATACTGACCATTGCCGAGCGACAAGAACGACAATTCCTCGTCCTTGACGACCCAGACCTCACGGACGCCGAAAAGTCGGTAGGATTCGACGGCGTCCAATTCGTCGTGCGAAATCACCACTTCGACGGTCAAGTCGGGTGCCGGGTCTTCCCCCATGACGAGGTCTTTCTTGCCGACAACCTTGTCAATGTTCGCGATGTAATAACTCTCGTCGGCCTCGGTCCCGGCCCTTCGGCTTTTCGACTTGAGCAGGGTCACGGAGCCCGTCGCATGGAAGTCGATCTCCAGGGCGAGGAACATCTCTTCGATCAGCCAA